>CAYOMG010000010.1:0-14348 GCA_964404995.1 uncultured Planctomycetia bacterium
GTCAATTTCAGAAATTGCTGGAAAGCCTCAGTAGGAGTATCACCAAATACATATCTTGTCTCAGGATTAACAAATATGTTAGTATCTATAACTATTTTTTCTATTTCCATTTTATTCACGGATAAACACAGATTTATTCGTATAATTCTTCACAATTATGGCAATAAAAATTAGCAGTAGACGAAATCACCAATAACCAAGATACAATTACCAAATAAATTCCAATATTCAATAATCAAATAAAATCTAAATCAAATCTTCTTATTACTCCTTAAGTTAGTTTGGTTATTGAAAAATTGGGCATTGGTCATTGTTTGGTTATTGTTTCTTGTATCTTGAGTATTCCATTCTAAAACAGTCCGTGTAGTTTCCGTTTAATCCGTGATTAAAAAACAAGGGTTCTAAAATTTGCTGTCTATATATAAAAAAGTCTGCTTTATTAAAAGCAGAATCGACTAAAAAAGGATTTGCGGGGGCTGGATTCGAACCAGCGACCTCCAGGTTATGAGCCTGACGAGCTACCTAACTGCTCTACCCCGCTTTTTGTATACCTCCAAAAAAAGTAGTTTAAATCACAAATCCCAAATTCAAAATTACAAACATTTATGATAATTTTATAGTTTTGGTATTGTAATTTTATAATTGTATATTGTTTGTAATTTGTGTATTGTATATTGTAATTTAAGGGAGCTTTCTAACATTATTGCTTCCCTTCTTCTATCTTATATATTATCTCACCCTCTCTTGCAAGTCCTAATTTTTCTCTGGCTATTTTTTCTATGTATACAGGATCCTCTTTTAACCGTTTTATTTTTATAGCAAGTTCTGAATTTGATTCTTTAATTCTTTCAATTTCCGACTCTAATCTTTTATTCTCAAGCTTTAACTCCTGCAGCTTGGTAGCAGTTTTGGTATAAGTAGGGAGGAAAATTAAAAATATTATTATTGCTCCAATAATCAATAATATAATATATTCCTTTTTCATAGCAGAAGTTATTTTTATTAAGTATACTTAATCACTTTATAAGTTATCACAAAAAATATAAATCAAATCCTAATTTTTTCATCCGCGTTCATCCGTAATTCTTTTATAATGTTTCTTCTTTTTTAACCAGGTTAAATAGACTAAGCCAACAAAACAAACTTAACGAACTCAACAAACCTAACAACTCTAATAAATTTAACTCCTCTATTTATATACACATTTTAAGTTTTCTCTCTACTCGCTATACTTTCCACTTTAATTCTAACACCACCTGTTACTGCATTAATTAAAGCACGAGCTTTAACTAAAGTCTCTTTATATTCTGCTTCAGGATCTGAATCTGCTACGATACCTCCTCCTACCTGAAAATATACTCTACTATTGTAAATTAAAAATGTTCTTATAACAATATTTAGGTCCATGTCACCAGAAAAACTCTGATATCCAATAGAGCCAGTATAAATACCTCTTTTAGTAGGCTCAAGTTTATCTATAATCTCCATTGCTCTGATTTTTGGGACGCCTGTAACCGATCCTCCAGGAAAACATGCTTTCAATAAATCTAATCTGTCTTTATCCTTATGTAGGTACCCCTCAATTAACGAAGTAGTCTGATATACGGTAGAGTATTTTTCCAAAATACGTAAATCTTTCACTTTTACTGATGAATATTCACAAACTTTTCCCAAGTCATTTCTCTCTAAATCTACAATCATGAGCAATTCTGCTTTATCTTTATCGCTAAACATCAACTCATTCCTTAATTTTTCATCTTCTAAAGAGTCGTCCCCCCTGGGCCTTGTCCCTTTCATGGGTCTGGTCTGTACATATCTTCCGTCAAGTTTCAAAAATCTCTCTGGAGAATTAGAAATTATTTTAAAATTACCAAAGTTTAAAAAACTACTAAAACATGCTGGGTTAATATTTATTAGCCGTTTATATAAAAGATATGGTTCAATATTTGAATCTATAAATAATCTTTGAGAAAGATTTACTTGATAGATATTTCCACAAGATATATATTTTTTTGCTTCTTTAACTGCATTTAAATATCCTTGTTTACTAAAATTAGATTTTATCATGCAAGAAAAATTTTTTCTAACCGGGTTTATACAAGTATGAAGTCTATCTAATCTGGATTGGTCAACATTATTACTTATTTGATGTGCATCGTCAATCTTTTTGACCATCCAATCCAACATATCCCTAGCTCTACTTGCACTAAAACTCCCATCTTCTATTAACCCAGTTGATACTATATAGAGTTTATTTTTATAATGGTCAAATGTAATAATAGCGTTATAAAAACCTAATATACAATCCGGCAGGAATAAATCGTCTACACTTCCTTCTGGAAGTTTTTCTATAAATTGAGCCATATCATAACTGAAATATCCTATGCATCCTGCTGAAAGAGGCGAAATTTCATTAAATTCTGGAGAGAGTTTATATCTATCAAGAAACTCTTTTAAAATAACAAAAGGATTGCCTTTGTACCTTATTTTTTTATGTGATGTGATAATTTCTATATTATCTTTTTTACTTTTAAATATCAAAAACGGCGCTGTAGCTATAAACGAATATCTACCCATACCAAAAATATCCAAACTGGAATGTAATAGCTGACTTATAGATTGATCTTTGAACACTTCAAAAATTTCAACAGGTGAAAGTGGGGATTTTATCTCTTCTATTAAAGGGAGGTTTTTCACGTCCATTCTATTTTACATTTATAAGAGATAAGGTTTCCTGACGAGTCTTCTCATTACTTTTAAATATACCTCTTACCGCACTGGTAACTGTAGTTATCCCAGATTTTTTAACGCCTCTCATACTCATGCAGAGATGGTCTGCTTCAATAATAACTAAAACTCCCATTGGTTTAAGTTTATCCATTAAACAATTTGCTATATCTGTAGTAAGTCTTTCTTGTACCTGAAGTCTTCTGGAAAGGATATCTACAACTTTTACGAGTTTACTTAATCCTGTCACTCTTTTATTCTTAGGGATATATGCTACATGGACTTTCCCAATAAACGGGAGAAGATGGTGCTCGCAAATTGAATAAAATGGAATATCTCTAAGCAATACTATCTCATCGTGATCTTCAGCAAGTAACACATCCAATTCCTTCTTCGGATCTTTATGTATCCCACTAAAAATATCTTTATACACCTGAGCAACTCTTTTAGGAGTATCCACCAAATCTTCTCTATCAGGTTTCTCCCCAATTGCTTCCAAAATGATCTTAATTGCCTGGATAATTTTTTTCTCATCCATAGCTTTCTCTCTACCCTCTGCTTTCATTCAATATGAGAGTTTGTGGGAATTTAATCTTAGAAAAATCTCTTGGGGGTTTTATTTGTTTAATGGAGTCAAGTTTTTGTCTGTCTTTTAACTGATTGTAAATCACAACCCAAATACAATCACGTTCTTTATCTACTTCACACTTTCCTTCATTCATACCACCACAAGGACCGTTTAATAATCCCTTGGCACATCTTGTAATAGGACACATTCCCCCTGTATATTCTAATAAACACTCCCCACAAGTTGAACAATATTGAAAAAACTCAAGACCCGTTTTATTTACTGCCCCAATAAAAAGAGTATTGCACCCTGGATGGACAACTATATCAGTATTTACATTTTCTTTTATCGATTGAACGCCCAACCCACAAGCCATAACTAATATAGAATCTGCCTCTTGAATTTGTCTCTTTGATTTGAGAAAACTTATTCTCACCTGGGACGCTATACAAGGAGCATCTGGTATAGAAAAACCAGTTACTTGCTTTTTATTATTTTTTAATTGTTCTATAAGCTGTTTTACTTGTTCCTCTCCACCAGCTTTACAAGTTGTGCTGCACTCTCCACATCCAAACAAAAATATTTTTCCTCCCTTGTCTAAATACTTTAATATTTCATTTAATGGTTTTTGTTCGGTTATAATCATAGCTTTACCTACAGCTTGCAAAAGAGAGTCCTCTTTTTACAAGGAGCTTCTAAACGATCTCGTAATAATTTAATTGTTCTAAAACATATTCTCTTATATCCTGTGGTTTAGGAAGTTCCTGTACCAGTTTGCCTTCTACTATTAAGGGCTTCAAAAGATTTTCATATTCAGCACCACACTCACATTTTGTCTGTGCTAACTGAGTTTCAGGGATAATTTCTCTTCGGCGACATTTAGGACAAAGTAAAGTCGCTTTACTCCCCGAAAGTTTACCTCTCTTTGCCATAGGTTCACCTTCTATCTCTACAATGTCCATAGCGAAATCTAATACAGGTGCATTACTTATGGAAGTTCCTATTCCATAAGCATTTACTACTGGGTTAAGTTCAAGTATTTTATATTCATCAATCCCGCCACTTATTAATAATTTTACATTCTTGAACCCTCTTAAATCTAATTCCCATCTCACTTCTTTCAATATTTGGAAAAAGTCACCTCTGCGAGAAGACGGCGTATCCAGCCGGATTGCAAAAAGATTATTTCCAAACTCTTTTGATACGCTTATTGCTTCAAATTTTTCATCCTGCAGAGTATCAACTAATGCCACCCTATTTACTTTAGAATCAATTATTTTATGAAAAGCTTGCATAGCCCCAATTGAACTACCTATAAGAAGAACTAATGCGTGAGGAATTGTCCCAATAGGTTCTATGCCTAATTTTTCAGCACTTTTTATACAAGCTACCCCATCGCAACCTCCGATATAAGCATTCCTTTCTACCATAGGAGCAATGACAGGATGTATACGTCTTGCACCAAAACTTATCACCTGCCTCTTCAGCCCTGCAGCTTTTCTACACCTTGCGGATTTTGTGGCTATGCCAGAAGCTTGACACAAAAAACCTAATAAACATGTCTCATATATCCCGAAGTTTGTATAATCACCTTCTATAACTAAAACTGGTTCATCTTCTTCAAAAATAGTTCCTTCCTGCATAGCATCCACTTCTATATTATTCAATGTTTGAAGAACCTGCACACACTCTTCTATGCCAGCTAATATACTCCAACTATATCCAACCGGGAAAGTCTTAACTGCAAATTCAGCTTTTACTCTTTTATATATTTTTTTCTCTTCCAATATTTTTTTTGTCCGTACAAAATAAACATCGGTTACCTTGCCATTCTCTATTTCATCTTCAGTTGCTATATGTAACACCTATATCACCCCCATTTGAAAATCAAATATCAAAAATTAAATATCAAATATACAAACCAAAAATATAAAAATTTTTAAGTTTTTGATATGTGTTTTTGATTTTTTATATTTTATTTTTGATTTATATCACCGACATGGCTTTAGAACATCTTTTATCTGATGAATTGCAAACTTATGATCTTCCTCATTTAATGCGATTACACAATCTTCAGGAACATCGGCTTTGTATCCTCTCATATAAGCATCAACTACAGTATATAATACACATACGTTAGTAAGAAGTCCGGTAATAATTAATTCTTCTATACCCAATTTTTTAAAAATCTCGCCGAGGTTAGTATTATAAAAACCTGAATATCTACTTTTTTGAATTATTAAATCTTGCTTCTGAGGTCTAAGTTCTTCTATTATCTGCTGACCGAAAGTTCCCCTAACTGCATGCTTGGGCCATATTTTAAACTCTAAATCGTTTTCTTCGTGAGTATCACAAAGATATATTACAGGTATCGCTTTTTCTCTTGCTAATTTTAGTTGAGATTTTATATTAGGCACTATCCTTTTTGCCTCTGGTACTCTCAGAGAAGCTTCTTCCAGCACAAAGTCGTTCAACATATCTATTATAAGTAAACTCCGTAAGACATTTTCCGTCGGTTTTTTACGGGGTAAAGCTTTCTTGTTCTGCTGCATATTAATCCTTTCAATAAATCCTGTCATAAATCTACTTGCTGGCAAGTAGATTGCCAAAGACAACTGTAAACATTCTTATATCATATTCCACTGGGTTATTCAACTGATTCTCTCTAAAGCCACTTGAAACCGAAATGTAGCTGATATCAAGTTTTAAAGAAATCATACAGTTGAAACCAATAGGAAAGCTTTTAAGAAATTGTCAATTATTATTTGAAAGTATCACTCCTCCTCCGAAAACTCTATCTTTATTGTTCTGTCTGGTACCTGCTGCCTGCCTGCTATCAGAGGGAGTAGACAGGTAAAATACTACTGACTGCCCAGGTGTAACTGCCCATTGAGGCTGATTGAACTTCACGCAAACTTTACCTTTGCCCAAAGGAACAGCGGTTGCCAATGATGGGGAATGACGATATCTTATCTTTACTTCTACTTTAATAGGTTCTTTTAGTTCTTCTTTAGACATATAATTCATATCGGTAGCAATTAATTCGTTGCTATAAACATCTTTCTTGTATCCTGCGACAATTGTATTATTTTTTTTATTTACTTTAATCACATATAGAGGATCTCTATTTGCTATATTTAACCCTTTGCGTTGACCAACGGTATAAAATATAATTCCTTGATGTCTACCTATCACATTATCCTCCTTATCTATAATAGAACCAGGAGCTATTGATTCTGGAATATATCCCTTAAGAAACTCCCCGTAATTACTATCAGGGACAAAGCAAATTTCTTGGCTTTCTAACTTGTTAGCTACAGGCAAATCTAACTCTTGAGCTATTTGCCTCACCTCATTTTTCGTAAGCTCCCCTAATGGCATCAGTGTAAGTCTTAGCTGTTCTTGAGTCATTATGTATAGTACATATGATTGGTCTTTTTGGGAATCAATTCCCTTCTTTAGCAAAAATCTTTTTCTTGGCTTATCGTATTCTACTCTGGCATAATGACCTGTAGCAATAAAGTCAGTGTTTAATTCTTTTGCTTTTTTGAAAAGTGTATCAAACTTTATATATTGGTTACATCTGATACAGGGATTAGGAGTTCTTCCTTTTTTATATTCTCCACAAAAATTATCAATTACTTTTTCTTTAAAGATACCTTTAAGATTTAATACGAAATGCGGTATTCCCAATTTATTAGCTACCCTCCTCGCATCTTCTATTGCTTCTATACCACAACAACCACCCCAATCATAAGAGCATTCCAACATTTGCATAGTGATACCAATAACTTCAAAGTCTTTATCTTTAAGTAAAGCGGCTGTAACTGATGAATCCACCCCGCCACTCATTGCTACCAAAACTCTTTTTTTCATAATTTATTTTCTTTTCGTTTTTTAAGATAATCTTCAATCGCTGTTCTAAGAGCTTCTTCTGCTAATACGGAACAATGCATCTTTATTTTTGGTAATCCGCCTAAAGCTTCAGCAACTGCACGGTTGGATATTTTTAATGCCTCATCGACACTTTTACCCTTTACCAGCTCAGTAACCATTGAACTCGTGGCTATAGCCGCACCACAGCCCAAAGTCTTAAACTTTGCATCTACAATAATGTTATCTTTCACTTTGATATAAAGCTCCATTATATCGCCACAAATAGGATTTCCTACATGTCCAACTCCATCAGGATTTTCTATCTCACCAACATTTTTGGGGTTCTTAAAATGCTCCATTACCTTTTCACTATAACCTTGCATCATTGCTTCTCCTTATCAAATTCCTTCACCTTCATTAAACTCTTCAGGGGTTAGTGAAAATTCTTTAATAATTTCTTTTTTCTTCTTCTCTAGATATTTATCTAATTTTATAGTTATACCTTCTAATGATTCTAACTCTTTTATTCTTTCTTCGAGTCTCTCTTGTTTTTTCACAACAAACCTGATAGCATCAGCTACTGGGTCAGGAAGTTTGCCGTGCTGTAATGTTTCAATTTCTTTAGCTGAAAACCCCATGCCTATTCTTCCAGGAACTCCAACTGCTGTAGCCTTTGGAGGAATATCGTGTATAATAACACTTCCCGCACCAATTCTTGCTCCATCACCAATATTTATTGCTCCCAGGATTATTGCTCCTGCCCCCATTATTACGTTGTTACCTATTGTTGGATGACGTTTCTTCTTTTCTAAAGTTGTACCACCCAATGCCACACCTTGATACATCAATACATCATCACCAATTTCTGAAGTTTCACCAATTACAACACCCATTCCATGATCAATAAAAAATCTTTTGCCAATTTTAGCACCAGGATGAATTTCAATGCCAGTTACCCAGCGATTAATATGAGAAATAAATCGTCCTATAAAAACTATCTTCAATCGCCAGAAAAAATGAGCAATCCTGTGCGACCAAATAGCATGGAGACCAGGATAGCAGAAAATTACCTCTAATAAATTCCTTGCTGCAGGGTCTTTAACAAAGACAGTTCTGATATCCTCTCCTATTCTCCTAAACATTTACTCCTCCGATTTATAAATCCCGTTATAGATAGAAAGTACTAAAGACGATTCCGTAGGTTATAATTTTTCTGTTGCTTTATCTCTAACTGGATAAATTCTATTCAAGCGGTCTTTCGTTTAAAGATTTAAAAGTATAGCTTGTATCTACCCCAGGTAAATATGCTACTGGTTGTGTAAGCAAAAACCTACCTTTTTGTATCCACTCTTTAAGCATGTGAGCAATTTCTTTAGCCTTAAAATAACTGGAAAGACTTCCGGTAGGCACTTCTTTATCTTGTATAATAATTTTACCACTTTTTAGTTGACCATAGTTTACCTCTCCAATGGTCTCCTTTTCTCCCTCTGGATAGGCCCGGCCATAATCAACAATTTGTGTCCAAATTTCCTCATCTTTTACTGCTGCATATTGGCATATTTCCTCATTCAGGATTGGAATAGGAATACCGATACCCACACTAAGAGTTACTCCATAACCTTTCATAGTTATCCCTATCAACCACTTCGGTTCCATCTGTTTTAAATCTCCAAGAACTGCCAATGTCCCAGCTGGTGCCTGTGGTATGCCATTATCATTACGTTTTACTGTCGGATTGTGCTGTGTCCCATGCCAGACCACAAAACCAACTCCACCTCCTAAGAAAATCTTTGTGCCAACACCTATAGTTTTATAATGTGGATCATTCAAAAGAGGAGAAAGTTGCCCGGCACTGCAATAGTTGGCATTTCCTAATTTTGGCTTAAGCATCCCCATATAGGTATAAATAGTCTTACTTGAAAGATTCACTGCCACATTGTAGTTCTGATAGACATTTCTTGGGTTAAAAAGTATTGCTTCGTTTAAGTCTTTAATGTTGATCCATGTTTCCAATTTTTTTCTTGGATAGCAATCTGTTCCATATGCAGTAGCTATTAACTTTAAATCTTTACCTGCTACTAAGTCCTCAATTACATGTCCTCCGCCATATTTGAATTCTCCAGGAAAGATTTTATTTCGCGGATCATCGTCTGGTAAAGCTGCTGCTCCGATATATACATCTACAGCCGCAAAACCGGTATAAACTGGAACATCGTTAAGATATACTTTACCACCACCAAGTTTTATCTTTGGTTTACTATGACCGATATTGAAGTATGCACCGGATGAACACATTGGACCAAAGGTACCGGTTGTAACAACATCTACCATCTTAGTTGTTTCTTTTAAGCCTTTTTCATCTACAATGCCTACAATCTCTTCCGCCGTTACAACAACTACGCTGCCTTGTTTTATCTTTTTATTAATCTCATCAATCGTTCTTACCATATTAATCTCCACTATTTTTTAAAAAAAGCTGGATTGTCAAATACCGTTCATCTGTATCAAGTAAGATTGCTACAATAACTTTATCTCTATTTCCTATCTCTTTTACCTGTCTTTAATGCTGTTCAAACAGGCGTATTTAATACTTGATTTTATAATTATTACAATATTATACCTGAAAAACCCATAAAAGAAAGCGCTAACAATCCAGCTACTATAAGAGTAATTCCTGCCCCCTTGAGTGGTTCTGGTATATCTGCAAATTCCAACTCTTCTCTAATCCCTGCCATAATAATTAAAGCTAAAGTAAAACCACAACCAGCACCAAACCCAAATATTATTGCTTCAATAAATCCATAATCTCTTAATACCACAAAAAGGGCAAGACCCAATATAGCACAGTTAGTAGTAATCAAAGGGAGATAAATCCCTAAAGCATGATATAATTCAGAACTTACTTTTCTTATAACCATTTCTACAATCTGGACTAAAGAAGCTATTACAATTATGAAAGCAACATATTCTAAAAATTCAACTCCGAACTTAACTAAAATGAATTTGTTTATACACCAGGTAACAGTTACAGCTAAAGTCATTACAAAAGTAGTAGCAAGACCTAACCCAACTGCAGATTCCATTCTTTTGGATACGCCGATAAAAGGACAAATTCCTAAAAAATAGGTTAATACAAAATTATTAATAACTACAGCAGCTATAAAGATTAAAATAAGTTCCATTATTTAATCCTCTTTTTTGATATTAAATTCATAAGTGCTATCAAAAATCCTAAACTGATAAACGCCCCTGGGGGGAGTATCATAATAATCCAATTTCTAAAATGTATATCTTCTAACAATTGAATATTAAATAGACTACCAAAACCAAGAATCTCCCTGATGCTGCCTAAAATAACTAAAGCTAATATGAAACCGCAACCCATACCGAATGCATCAATAATAGAGCGACCAACCGGATTTTTAGAGGCAAAAATCTCACATCTTCCAAGAATTATACAGTTTACTACAATTAATGGAACAAAAGCTCCAAGTGCTCTACTTATAACAGGAAAATTTGCTTTTAAAAATAAATCTGCCACGGTAACAAATGTAGCAATTATTACAGTAAAAGTAGCAATTCTTACTTGACTTGGAATAAATCTTTTAAATATTGAAACTATAGCACTGGAGGATATTAATACGAAACTTGTAGCAAGCCCCATTGATAAACCATTAATAGCAGTATTGGTAACTGCTAAAGTAGGACACATACCTAAAATCAGTCTTAATACCGGATTCTCGTTCCACAAACCTTTGGTAAATTCGGGTAGTAATTTATTTTTCATACCTATCAATAAGTTGTCTTATCCTTTTAATTCTTTTATTTAATATATTAATCACACTTCTCGAAGTAATGGTAGCCCCAGTAATTGCTTGTATTTCACCAGGTCTGGAAGGCGCTTCACGTCTTATATAGCTTATCTTATCTGATATATCAAGTCCATAAAATTGCGACTTAAACTCTTCGCTATCAATTCTAGAGCCAAGCCCTGGTGTTTCCACATTCTCTAAAATCTGAATGCCTTTTATAGTAGTAAGCTTAACATCTGTGCCTACCATTATTTTAATCTTCCCTTGATGCCCACTCCCTTCAGCTAAAAAGGCGAGTCCTTCTATCTTCCCCTCTGCGTTAAAACACTTATATATACTCTCACCTTCTAAAACTGTTTCTTTATAAGTTTCAGTTTGAGGAATGACTTTAAATATTGCCCTTTTTAACTCTTCCCTCCTTATAGCTTCAATTCGTGGACTAGCATACTTATAAACAACTACAAGTAAAATTCCGGAAAGCAAGCCTACAACTCCCAATACTAAAATCATATATAGACTAGGTTTCATTTTCAATGAACCCCCCCCACCGTTTTGATTCGCTCCCCCTGCCCCACTTCTTTGTTTCCACAAAGAAAACAGGGGGTAAATTTAGCCAGCAGACTTATGTTCGCTCGCTCTGCTCGCTCCATAAGTCTGGGCTTCATTTACCAAATCTTCTTGGTTTAGTGAATCTGTTTATCAAAGGAGTAAAAGCATTCATAAATAGTATAGAATACATAACACCTTCAGGTAGCCCTGACCAATGTCTTATTATTATAATTAATATACCTATAGATATACCAAATATCCATCTACCTTTCTTGGTTATAGGTGATGTAACAGGATCAGTAGCCATAAAAAATGTCCCAAGCAATAACCCTCCTGAAAGAATATGAAATAGAGCATTTGGAAATTCAGCAGGAAAAAGTAAAAAGAAAAATGAACCTAATATAGATACTGATAATATTATACCAGTAGGTATTCTCCAATCTATATAGCCTCTGAGCAACAAATATAGACCCCCGATAATTAGCACTAAGGCTGAAGTTTCACCCAAAGAACCTGGAATATTACCAATAAAGAGGCTCCAAGCGCTGGTTGAAACATGTTCAAATTTTATAAGTCCTAAAGGTGTAGCAGATGTTATAGCATCAAAAGAGTGTGGCTGAATATAATTAGTCATCAAAACCGGGAAAGAAGCCATCAAAAAAGCCCTTCCTATGAGTGCAGGATTGAAAATATTATATCCAAGACCACCAAAAATTTGCTTTCCCAATATAATGGCTGCTACACTACCTAAGCAAGCTATGCCTAAAGGAATAGTTGGAGGTAACATTAATGCTAAAAGAAGACCTGTTAAAAAACTTGAGCCTTGAGTAAGCATAAGTTTCCTTTTTCTAAATTTTAAAAATATCCATTCAGTCAAAATGCTTGTAATAATACAAACTAAGATAATTTTTATTGCTCTTGTCCCAAAAAAATAAATACTTGCAAAAACAGCAGGCATAAGGGCTAATGAAACATGCCACATAAGTTTCGATATAGTAAGTCTATCTTTTATATATGGAGAAGAAGATATAATTAATTCTTTTGTATTTCGCATAACTTCTTACCTAACCTTATTAATTGAACTAAGGGTATCTTAGATGGACAAATATATTCACATAAGCCACATTCTATGCAATCAAATATATAATATTGTTCCATATCCTGCCATCTTTGTTTCTTTGCCAATTTACCTAATTGAGCAGGAAGAAGTCTTACCGGGCAGGTATCTACACACTGGGCGCATTTGATACAAGGATTCTCCATGGGGAATTTCAACTCTTGCTTTGAAAAAACCACTATTCCAGAAGTAGGCTTAGTTATAGGTGTATCTAAAGTGTAAAGAGTAACTCCCATCATTGGACCTCCTGCAATTATTAAAGCTGGCTCTTGAGTTAAACCTCCTATATAGTTAATTAGTTCATTTAAAGTGGTCCCGAGCCTTACTTTTAGATTTTGCGGATTTTTAACAATAGACCCAGTTAAAGTAATAACTCTTTCATATAAAGTTTTTCTATATGCTACAGCTTCATAAACTGCCTGACATGTTGCAACATTATCTACTAAAGCTCCTACATCAAAAGGAAGCCCCTTAGGAAGAACTTCTCTTTTTAAGATTTTTTTTATAAGTTGCTTCTCTGCTCCCTGAGGATACTTAGTGTTTAATACTATCATTGATAACTGAAATCCGGGCTTTGGGCTTTGGGCTTTGGGCTTTGGGCTTATTTCGTAACCCATAGCACATAGCGCATGACGCATAGCATGAATCGCATCTGGCTTATTTTTCTCTATTGCAATATAGCCTTTCTCAATATTCAGAGTCTTCATTATAATTTTCATACCCTTTAATATCTCTTCAGGGAATTCAACCATAATTCTGTGGTCAGAGGTAAGATATGGCTCACATTCAGCACCATTTAATACAAATGAATCGAGCTTTTTACTCTCAGGTGGCGTAAGTTTTACATGTGTCGGGAATCCAGCTCCTCCCATTCCAACAATTCCTGCTTCTTTAACCATTTCTCTTATCTCTTCAGAAGATATTTCGTCTATATTCCTCGGGTATCTTAAAATTGTACTATCTAACTCATCCTTCCCGTCATTTTCAATAATTATACCTAAACTCTCTCCTAAAGTTGGATGAGGAATATTTTGAATACTGACTATCTTGCCAGATATACTCGAATGCAAGGAAGCTGATATAAATTTATCTGATTGACCAATCTTTTGACCTTTTTTTACTCTTTGTCCAATTTCTACTATTGGCTTGCATATCCCCCCGATATGTTGACTGAGTGGAATAAAAACTTGTTTTGGTGTATCAAAATTTACTATTTTTTTATAATTAGTCCGATGTTTATTCTCTGATATATGGAGCCCACCATTTGAAAATATATTCCACATAAAATTCTCCAAATAATCCCTAAAACTTTAGCCGATGAGTGGAATTGAACCACCAACCTAGCGCTTACGAAGCGCTTGCTCTACCATTGAGCTACATCGGCAAAAAATTTTTACCCAGCCTCCTATTTTTAGAGTAGTAACTTTCTATATAAATCTTTCATTTACTTTTTAGCTCAAGGTGAAAAATCGCCCTTTCTCTTTATCATTGTACCAACTATATTTTACCTCAGATAAGTCTGTTTGACAATATTATTTAACAGTTGTTTTAAATTTTATCCAATCATTATTTCCATCTACACCCCCACCCTAACCCCTACGCTTTGAATTTCCTAAGCTTTAAATTATTTAAGAGCCAAAAGAGTGGAAATTACACAAAACAAGCAAGACCTAAAATGTGTAAATTAGGCAGGTACGTC
>CAYOMG010000011.1:0-7098 GCA_964404995.1 uncultured Planctomycetia bacterium
GGGAGATATTGTTATGGTTTACAGAATGGTGTTAAAAGAGATTGCTCAAAAGCACTCTCTTTACGCTACCTTTATGCCTAAACCTATATATGGGGTGAACGGTTCCGGTATGCATACCCATCAATCTTTGTTTTCCGCCAGAGGTGGAGCCGCCTACGGCGGAAAAGAAGAAACAAATGCCTTCTTTGACTCTAATGACAAATATTATTTATCTCAAGATGCAAAATGTTATATTGCTGGTATCTTAAAGTATGCTCCTGAGATAACTTTGGTATGTAATCAATGGGTAAATTCTTATAAAAGGCTTGTTCCTGGTTATGAGGCTCCTGTTTATATTTGTTGGGGGAGAAGAAATAGAAGTTCCTTAGTAAGAGTTCCTATGTATAAACCCGGAAAAGAAAAGGCAACTCGTATTGAATTTCGCTCGCCTGACCCAGCCTGCAACCCTTACCTTGCCTTTGCTGCTATGCTTGCAGCAGGATTAAAAGGTATGGAAAAAAATTATCTTCTACCCGAACCTTTAGAGAGAGATGTTTATCGCTTAACATATGAAGAGGTGAAAGAGTTGGGTATAAAATGTCTTCCAGGAAGTTTAATTGAAGCGATTGAAATTGCTGAAAAGAGCCAGCTTCTGAAGGAAACCCTTGTAGAACATATATTCAATAACCTCATTACGGGTAAAAAGATTGAGTGGGATGAATATAGAAAAAGAGTCCATGAGTATGAGATAAAAACCTACCTCCCTGTCCTGTAAACAGAAGACAGAGAATAGAAGAAAGAATCTAACTTCTATTTTGTGTGTTCTGATATCTGGTCTATAATTTCTTAAAATAATTATGAGTAAATCTTCCTATAAATCCTACATTGATACATTAAGCAGAATAAGTAAAGCTATTACTTCCGACCTTTACCTTGGCGATGTTCTTAAACTCATTGTTACATTAACAGCAAATGTAATGCATGCCAAAATATGTTCTCTCTGGCTTTTGGATGAGGAGAATAATGAATTAAAAATAAGGGCTACTCAGGCAATGAGTAAAGAATATTTAAAAGAAAGAACTTTGAAAGTTGGAGAGGGGATAGTAGGCCTGGTAGCAAATAAGAGGAAATCTCTGATTATCCCGGATGTTCAAAAAGAACCTAAATATAAAGAGAAAAAGTTAGCCAAAAAAGAGAGTCTGGTTTCTATGCTCAGTGTGCCTATGATGGTAAAAAATAAAGTTATCGGGGTGATAAATCTTTATACAACTAAACCTTATAAATTTACAAAAAGTGATGTTGACCTATTGAGCACAGTAGCAAATCAGGCTGCAGTTGCCATTGAAAATACCGAGCTTTTAGTGAAGACAAAAGTAATTCAGGAAGAACTTGAAACTCGGAAAAAGGTAGAAAAGGCAAAAGGAATATTGATGAAGGAACAAAACTTAACCGAAGATGAAGCTTATAATCTGATAAGAAAATCAAGTATGGATAGACGTGTTTTAATGAAAGAAATTGCTGAAGCAATAATTCTTTCTTATGAGGTCAGGAAGCCTTAAGAAACTTCGGTTTCGTCACAGAACTGCTCCCGAAAGTAGAGGTGAGCTTGCTTACCCGATTATGGGCTTACATTTTCGGGGTCAGGGACGCCCCCGAATCCATACAGACGGAATTTGGTGAATATTTAGAATATCGGAATTTCAATCCGATACTTGAGGACACAGATTGATAATTTTACTTGAACCCTCGACTCTTTGAACCCTTAGCTCCGAAGGAGCGTATCTTGATGCCTAATTTTATTGGCAAAATATTAATTCTATGTGGATTAATATTAATTATCCTGGGGGGAGTTTTTCTTCTTGGGCAGAAGGTTCCCTGGATAGGAAAACTGCCAGGAGATATTTATATACACAAACCAAATTTTACTTTTTATTTCCCAGTAGCAACCTGTATATTACTTAGTATAATTATCAGTCTAATATTCTGGTTTTTCTTAAGAAAATAAAGCTTGCTTGAGGCTAAACCTCACTTAATTTCTTGGGACTCTAAAAAGGTTGGATAGATTATCAGTTAGCTCAATGACATTAACTTACTACACCAGGAGGGTATTATGTTTATTTATATATTGAGTTTTTTAATCTCGTCATTATTGTGTTTTTTTCTATTATTTATAGCAGTTAATTTTTTATACAAATCTAAAAAGCCCACTGTTGAGGGAAAAAAGATAAAAATCCCACCTGCAATTGGAGGAGGTATTATTTCTCTATCCTTTGTTATTAGTACATTATTAATTAGTAAATACTTCTTGCTCGATTATCTTGAAATTATAGGTTTTTTAATTGCGGGTTTAACAATATTAATAATAGGTATTTTCGATGATGTTTTTGAATTTAGTCCATTTGTTAAAATATTAGGTCAAATTTTAGCAGCTTATATATTGGTTTTATCTGGCATAATCACACGCATAGCATTTATTCCTGAATGGGCTAATGTACTCATAACCATCCTATGGGTTGTAGGAATCATTAATGCCTTTAATCTTTTAGACATTTTAGATGGTTTAGCTTCAGGAATAGCTGGTATTTGTGCTCTAGTTTTTTTATTTGTTTCTATAATAACTAAAGACATGACAGCGGCTATATTAGCTTCTGGTTTAGCAGGAGCAAGTTTCGGGTTTTTGAAATACAATAGGCACCCAGCTAAAATTATTATGGGTGATTCAGGAAGTATGTTTTTAGGTTTAATCTTAGCTGCTATAGCAATAGAGATAAGCTATGCCCCAAAGCCAGGTAAGGAAATAGCTTTACTTACCCCTATTATAGTGCTTGGACTTCCGATATATGATATCATATTTGTTAGTTTAATAAGATTAATCAAAAACAAACCAATATTTAAAAAGTCGAGAGATCATTTAGCTTTAAGACTTATTAATAAAGGCACATCTGAAAGGAAAACTGTAGGTTTGATGTATTTATTTAATCTATTATTTTGTATATTTGCTATTATTATTCTGATTTCATCCAATTTAATAGGAATTATTACACTCTCTCTACTTTTAGCAATATGCATAATGTCAGGAGTAAGATTATCTAAAATACAAGTTTAAAAAAGTTCCTTTTAGAAACTTCTATTAAATTACACAAAACAAGCAAGACCTAAAGTGTGTAAATTTAGTAGTTGAAATTATGAAAAAAAAAATTGTAATCCTGGGAGCAGGACTTTGTGGATTAAGTTGTGCATATCACTTAAATAGTGACTGTGAAATTTACGAGAAAGAAGAAAAAACACCGCAAACGACGGGAGCGAAAAGCTTACTTTGGGGAATTGGTCCAGATGGACATTTACTCCATTTCAAATCCAATTATGTTAAAAATTTAGTTCTAAAATTATTAAAGCAAAACATAAAACCTCACAAGAGAAATTCGTGGATTTATTCTTATAGTTCCTATTCCCGTTATCCCTTCCAGGCAAATCTTCATGGATTACCACCAGAAGTTATAAAAGAATGTCTATTAGAATTGGTTAAATCTAGTAAAAATCTAAACCTTACTGGAAATAAATTAAACTATATTTCTAATTTTAAGGAGTGGATTATTGCTAAATTCGGAGAAGGCATAGGGAAATGTTTTATGACCCCATATAACTGCAAGTTCTGGACAATACCCCCTGAAAAACTTACCTGTGAATGGATTGATGGATTTATACCTGTGCCAAGTTTAGAACAGATTTTAACCGGGACTATTGAAGATTCAGGTGAACTCCTCGGGTATAATGCAACTTTCTGGTATCCTGAAAAGGGTGGAATAGAAGAAGTCGCTTTAGTATTATCCAAAGAGACTAAAGGGAAGATACATTTATCCAGGGAAGCAGTAAGGATAGATTTAAGAAAAAAAGAATTGAAATTTAAAACTGGAGATAAGGAAAAATTCAATACCATCATTTCCACTATTCCTCTTCCTGATTTAATAAAAATTATAAAGCCTTTACCTGGAGAAATAAGAAATAAAACAAAAAAATTAAAATTCACTTCTATATTTTTGCTCAACTTAGCAATAAATATAGATAACATTAGCGATAAACACTGGATATATTTTCCTGAGGATAAATTTATATTTTTCAGAGTAGGCTTCCCACGCAATTTTTCTAACTTTAACACTCCCAGAGGATATTCTTCTATTTATGTAGAGGTAGCATATTCTAAATACAAGCCTATAGATAAAAGTTCTATTAAAAAAAGAATAATTTCTGATTTAATCAGAGCAAAGATTATTCCAGGACAGTCCGTTATTGAATTTGAGCATCCTATGGATATAAAATATGGCTATGTTATATATGATAAGCATTATAATGAGACGAGAAGAAGCATTCTAAAATTTTTAGAGAAAAATTCAATCTATTCTATAGGTCGTTTCGGCGGTTGGAGATATATGTCAATGGAAGATGTAATCTTGGATGGAAAAAAAACCGCCGAAAAAATAAACAATTTAGCTTAATATTTTTATACGGCTTTATATCGATCCAGATGACTACATATAAATCTGCGATAATCTGTTCAAAATCTGTGCTAATCTGTGTTTAAAATGGATATTTCTATAATAATTCCAACCTATAATAGAAAAACTCAATTGAAAAATTGCCTTTCTTCGATTTTCTCTCAAGACTATCCCAAGCAAAATTTCGAAGTAATAGTAGTTGATAATAATTCTAATGATGGAACTGACTCATTTATAAAAAAATTGCAAATAAAATATGATAATCTCATTTATCTAAAACAACCACATAGAGGTCCTGCAGCGGTGCGAAATTTAGGAGTATCAAATGCTAAATGTGAAATTATTGGATTTACAGATGACGACTGTGTGTTGGATAAAGATTGGATTAAGCAAATGGTAGAGATGCATAAAAAAAATCCATTTGTAGCAGCTGTTGGAGGACATACCTGGGTAGACAGTAAAAATTTAAAAGCAGTGGTTAGTCAATTTTTAGCTAATGGTGGAATAAAAACTAATATAAATGGTAAGCAAGAAATAATTTTTTTACCTACTTGCAATGTGTCATTAAAAAGAAAAATTTTAGAACAAGAGAAATTTAATACTCTATTTTCTTATCCAGGCGGTGAAGATTTAGAATATTTCTGGAGATTATTTAAAGAAGGATTTAGCTTGAAGTATGAGCCCAAAATTTATGTCTTTCACGATAGACCAAATGCAATTTTAAAACATCTGCAGCAGGCATTTATATATGGAAGAGCAAATTTTTTTGTAAGTAAACTTCATAATGATCATCCATCTTTAAAAGATATAAGTGTTGGCAATATAGTTGAATATGTTTATTGCGTCATAAAAGAATTTTTTAAATCTCCTATTTTAGCACTCAAATTAACTTGCAAAATAAAAAATAGATTATCTAACAGTAAGAATAATATCTTTTTTTGGCTATTTTTCTATATTTTTTCATTTCGTTTAGTATATCTGGTTGGGAATATAAGCCAGTATGTTAGCTCATCTATTTAAACAAAACAATGGAAGTAGTTAAATTACACGATATCGGGAAAAAGTATATTTTAAAATTTGAGAAAAGGGCAATAATGAAAGATGTGCTCCCGCGACTCTTCAGACCTAAGGTAGAAGTAAATTTTTGGGCATTGAGGAATATAAATTTGACCGTTAATCAAGAAGAATCTATAGGAATAATTGGTGCTAATGGCTCAGGCAAAACCACGCTTCTATCTATAATTGCTAACATTACTTTTCCGACTGAAGGAGAAATAAAAACACAAGGCAGGCTTTCCACTCTGTTAACTTTGGGGGCAGGTTTTCATATGGAACTAACTGGTATAGACAATATTCTTTTAAATGGTATTATCTTAGGTATGAAATTAGAAGAAATCGAACAAAAATTACCAGATATAATAGCTTTTTCAGAATTAGGACAGTTTATAAATCAACCATTTTATACATATTCTGCAGGGATGATGTTAAGACTCGGTTTTTCCGTAGCGGTTTTCGTAGATTTTGATATATTAATTATTGATGAGATTCTTTCTGTAGGAGATATGCATTTTCAGAATAAATGTTTAACCAAGATTAATGAATTTAGAAAACAGGGCAAAACTTTAATAATTGCTTCTCAATCAATGGACCAGATTAGTTCTCTCTGTGACAGAGTATTACTTTTAGAAAAAGGAAAAATCCAAAAAGTTGATAAACCATCTGAAGTAATTTCTTACTATCAACATAAATTAAAGCAGAAAAAGTTTCCACTTCAATTAAAAGCAAAAAAAGAAAATTATACCTTAGATAGAGACTTTCCACAAGAAATTGATAAAATTAAGCTAGGCTGGGGAGAAAAATTTGAAAATAAAAAGGCCAAAATTTTAGATGTAAAATTGGCAGGAAAAGATGGGGGAAAGAATATATTTAATACCGGTGAATTATTAAAAGTTATTGTAAAATACCGGGTAAACCAGACAATTAAAAATCCCCATTTTGGAATTGCTATTTTTCGAGATGATTACCTTTATTGTTATGGACCTAACACAAATTTTGATAATATAAAGATTAAAAAATTAAAAAAAGGAATAGGAGAGTTTAACATCCAATATAAAAATTTACCTTTAACTGATGGAAAATATAAAATTTCAGTAGCTATTTGGGAAAAACAGGAAGAATATGCTTATGATCATCATTATGCTTTTTATGAATTAAATATTCAAAACAGCCAAAAATATGATGGCTTGGTGAAAATTCCTCATTATTGGATATTGAACTCAGAAAAAAGGATAGAGGGAGAAATAGCTGATAATAATATTAAAACCTGGATTGCAAATCAAAGAGAAATACATCCTATAGAAAATAATTCAGCTAAGATTATAGAATGTAGAATTACAGACAAAACAGGAAAAACAAAACAGTTATTTATAACAGGAGAGATGTTAAAAATCAACATACAATTGTCGCATTTTTATCAAATTAAAAATATTAAAATTTGGGCAAGCATATATAGAGAAGATGGAATCCTTTGTCATCAAAGTTTGATGACCCAAGTTAGAGAAAATATTTCTAACAGGGCAAAAATTCTCCTTGTTTACCCAAATTTCCCATTTATGAATGGAGATTA
>CAYOMG010000011.1:7108-8455 GCA_964404995.1 uncultured Planctomycetia bacterium
TTTTGTTAGGAGTTTGGAATGAGCAGTTTAATCAACCCTTAGCACTTATCGTAAGAGATTTTACTATATACAGCAATAAAAAAGACCATGGTATAGTCTATCTAGACCATAAATGGGATATTAAGCTACCAGTTGAAGAGGCACCATGAAAAATCCAAATGTTTCAATAATAGTAGTAAACTACAATGGAGAAAAATTGCTTAAACCTTGTCTGCAATCTCTTCTAAATTTGAATTATCCTAAGATAAAACTGGAAATAATTGTAGTAGATAATGGTTCTACAGACAATTCTATCTCTATGATTAAAGAAAATTTCCTGAAGGTTAAAGTTATAAATAGTAATGAAAATAATTATTGCAAGGCAAATAACTTAGGAATAAAAGTATCAAAAGGAGAATATATTGCATTTCTAAATAATGATACAAAAGTGGATAAAGATTGGTTGATAGAATTAATGAAAATAATATCTAAGGATGAAAAAATTGGTGCAGTAGGTGGAAAAACTTTACTTCCTAATGGGAAAATTTCTAATGTTGGACATTATGAGTTACCTAATTTTTATTGGGGTGAGAAAGGAGCGGGGGAAAAAAATTTTAAATTCCAGGAAATTGAAGAGCGACCAAGTTTATGCGGAGTAGCGGTTCTTTATCCAAGAGAGATTTTTAAAACAGTTGGCCTATTTGATGAGGATTTCATAATGTATATGGAAGATGTTGATATGTCACATAGATTGAGAAAAGGAGGGTATAGATTAATTTATGTACCAACTGCTATTGCATATCACCATTTTCATGGAACCGGAAGTTATGATTTATCTCGTTTCTATATTGAACGAAATAGACTCTTATTCATATCTAAACACTATCCTAAGTCTCTGGTAGCATCCGTTTTGGGAAGTGGATATTTTACTGCTAAGAAAGATATGGATTCGGTAGGTAAAATTTATAGTATTATTACTGATGCGGTAATAAAGTTAATTAAACATCATCCCGTTGAATACATAAAGGATACTTTCAATAATCTATTTGAAGAATTAAGAAAAATAGCCAACTATGAAAATGAAATATTGGTTAAGAAAATCAATGAGCAACTCTGGCATATAAATAAAAAAGATGAAACTATTGATAATATCCAGGACGAAATTAAGCAGATAAAAAATAGAATATTTCAAAAGGAAGATGAATTAAATAATTATATTCAACAGATAACCGAGAAGCAAAAAGAAACTTTTAATTTAATAGAAAAACTTAATAAAATATCTGAAGAAAAAGACAAGATATCCAAAGAAAGAGATAAAATATCTGAAGAAAAAGACAAGATATCCAAAGAAAGAGATAAAATATCTGA
>CAYOMG010000011.1:8555-10029 GCA_964404995.1 uncultured Planctomycetia bacterium
AGAAAAAGATAAAGAAATTGTAATTCTAAGAAATAACTTGTCTAATGTTTACGATGAGTTAAAAAAATTTTTAG
The DNA here is from genome assembly GCA_964404995.1 of uncultured Planctomycetia bacterium. Taxonomy (GTDB): domain Bacteria; phylum Omnitrophota; class Gorgyraeia; order M55B152; family CAYOMG01; genus CAYOMG01. Next base: position 8,630 of record CAYOMG010000011.1, read on the forward strand.
AGTCTGAAGGTTATAGATTTATCCTTTGGCCATTATGGCAGATTATTGGAGGTATACGGAAGTTTTTTAAAATAATTTTCTGGTTTTTGATACTTTTTTTACTCCTGCCTTTTTTTTTATTCTTACCAGTATTATTTTGGTTAGAAAATAGGCTCTGGAATAGTTTCTCTTCAAAATTTAAAAAGAAATTGCCAAAAAGAAAAGTAGCCGCCTTCGAAAAGTTAAAAATAAGTGTTGTTATACCTCACTATAATCGAATAGACCTTCTTGATAAGTGTCTTGGTTCAATATTTTTATTAGATGAATTTAAAAACCAAAATAATGAAGTAATAGTTGTCGATGATGCAAGTTGCAATAATAGCGTTGAGTTTATAAAATCAAAATTTCCTTCTGTAAGAATTGTAGAGAATGAAAAAAATAGAGGATTTGGTTATTCTTGTAATAGAGGAATTAGAGAAGCAAAAAATGAACTCATTATCTTACTTAATAACGATGTTTACGTAACAAAGAGTTTCTTGCCTCCACTTCTTCGCCATTTTAAAGATGAAAATGTATTCGCAGTTACTCCTAAAATATATGCCTGGGATAAAAAGACATTTCAGTGGGGAATGGAGATTGGAGATTTCAAAAATGGATACATCAGATTTTGGAATGAAAAAGATACTGGCAATGGTGATAAGATTTATCATACTTCACCTACATTTTTTGCCATAGGAGCCTGTATGATTTTCAGGAAAAATGACTTTTTCTGGTTGGGTGGATTTGACTTACTTTTCTCTCCATATTCCTGGGAAGATATAGATCTTTCTTATCGAGCTTGGAAGAGAGGACTTAAAGTTTTATATGAGCCAGAAAGTATTATTTATCATAAAAGAAAAGCAACCATTGGAGAATACAAAAGAAAATTGGAGATAAAAAATGAACTTAGTTTTATCTGGAAAAATTTTACTGATAAATCTATTATTTTTGAATCACTAAGATTTTTGCCTCAAATTATTTATAACAATAAATTTGTATTTCTGATTGGCTTTCTCTGGGCATTGAGACTAATTCCATTTACTATAATTTCTCGTTTTAAAGAGAGAAAATTCATTGTTAATACAGATAAAAAGGTATTGCGAGAGACTACATTATATTATGAAAATTTTAGAAAGAGAAAGTTTATTATTCAAGAGTTTCGAAGAAGACTTATTTTTTTAATTTCTCCATTTTTTCCCTATCCAACAAAGCATGGTTCACAGGTAAAAATTTGGAATACAATAAAGTCACTTTATACAAAATTTGACATAATTTTATTAACATTTTATAGAGAAAAAGAAGAACTGAAATTCTTGCCTGAACTAAGGCTATTTTGTAAAGAAATTATAACAGTTAGATATGAAGCGAACCGACTTAATTTT
>CAYOMG010000011.1:10054-13722 GCA_964404995.1 uncultured Planctomycetia bacterium
AACCAGTAATGAAGCGTTATTATAATATCGATTTTAAAAATAGCCTAATTAGAATCTTAAACAATTATCCAATCGATTTGGTACTAATTGAGTCTTCTTTTATGATTCAGTATGTTAAATTTATCAAAGAAATATCAACAGTTTTAGTTGAATATGATGCAAGTATACTTTCCTTTAATGATTCTTTTGAAAGATTCTTTGGTAAGAGTATTTTTTTTCAATTATTTGAGTGGTTAAAAAGAAAGTTATTTTTGTCACAAATGTATAGAAAATTTGATGCAATAGTTGTGTTTACTGAAGGAGAAAAGACAAAGTTATTAAAATTAAATAAAAAACTGAATATTTTTGTAATACCTATCAGCATTGACTCAAATGCTTACATTCCTAAAGAGAATATCAAGAGGGATATAGATTTATTATTCGTTGGTCATTTCCTTCATTATCCTAATATCGATGGACTTAAATTTTTTCTCAATGAAGTGTATCCGATTTTAAAATCTAAGATAGGAAAATTGAGTTTTAAAATAATTGGCTCAGGAGTTTTACGGGAAAAGCTTACCACAATGTTAGGAATTACCAAAGAATATTCAGATATTGAGATTGTAGGGGAAGTCGAAGATGTACGGGAATATTTATATAGAGCGAAAATCTTTATAGCCCCCATAAAGATTGGCGGTGGTATAAAAGTTAAAATTCTGGAGGCATTGGCTTGTGGTGTGCCAGTCATTGCTACTTCCAATGCAACTAAAGGATTACAAATTGAGCCGGGTAAAGATTTATTATTAGCTAATAACCCATTATCTATGGCTAATCAAATAATCAAGATACTTCGAGATAATAAATTTGCCAAATTTATTTCTAAAAATGCACAAAATGTTATCAAATTAAATTATGATAATAGTAAAATCGTTTCTAAGCAATATGAACAGTTAAATAAAGTTATGGTCTCGTCATATAAATCATTGGATACTTCTTCTATTAAAATACACGATGAATTTTTGTCAGATAATCATAAGGGTAATTCGTATGAATATAACAACGAAGCCTAACTTTGCTGTTGGGAACTTTTAAAGAGATGTAATTACAGATGTTCTTATTGCCATTTTCAAGGGAGATGGGAAAAATATGAAACCGATGATTTTAAGTATGCTATTGGTTAGCTATATTATACCAAAAGAGTTACCTAATTAGTGAGTATTAACAACTGTCTCGTTTATTAGATATATGAGCTGGAAACAATTCTGCTGTAATTGAACCTTATAAAGTAGGTCTTTATGAAAGACAAAAAGATGTTAAAGTCAATTATCAAGCGTATTTTAAACATTTTCAATTTCCGACAGCTTCTATTTTATTTAGCTATAAGGGATTTAAAAATTCGCTATAAGTATCCTTTACTTGGATTCTTATGGATGATTTTGGTTCCTTTATGTATGGCTATAATTTTTAAAATTGTCTTTTCAGCAATTATTAGAATCCCAATTCCAGGATATCCATTTTTTATATTTTTAATGACTGGAGTATTTCCCTGGAGTTATCTTAGTGTTACATTATTTAGTACTACTACCAGCTTAGTAGATAATAGTAATTTTATAAAAAAAGTATATTTCCCAAGAGAAGTTATCCCTTTATCAATACTTATTAGTAATTTTATAAGTTTCATCTTGATGCTCGTAATTACTTTAATATTTCTCATCATATCTAAGGTAGAAATAAGTAAATTTATTATTTTCCTCCCTGTAGTTATTTTTTTCCAAACAATTTTTATGATTGGTATTATTTTAATTACTTCAAGTTTACAGGTAATCTATAGAGATATAAAATATTTAGTTGAAATAATATTATTATTCTGGTTTTATTTAACTCCTATCTTTTATCCTCTTACTTTAGTAAGAGAAGTATCCTCCAGATTTTTTAATCTTTATATGTTAAATCCATTGGCTGGTTTAATAACTTTTTACAGAATTACTCTTTTACATAATTACCCTGACACATTACCGCAAGGGCTAAATTTATTTTATACTATGCTCTATACATTCTCTATATGCTTTTTATTTTTCATTTTAGGGATAGTTGTATTTTCCAAAAATGATAAAAAATTGAGTGATTTTGTTTAGTTGTATGACAAATCATACAACCACAGATTGGCACAGATGCTGCTTGTTGGCAGACATAAAAATACACAAGATGAACACAGATAAAGGATAGAATCTGTGCGATGAGCGAAGCGAATTTTGTTTAATGAATTTTTTTAAAGTAGGTGCAATTATATCATTATTTGGATGGATTTCTCTTTTTCCTCAGCCAATCCAAGCTGATTATCATCTTGCTTTCAAGTTTTTTTTAATAGTATTTTTTATATTTTTACTTATAGAAAAAAAGGATATAAAATCAATATTTAGTAAAAAAGATTGGCCACTATGGTTATTTTTAGTGAGTATGTTAGGAGGAATTATTCATGCAGATAATAAACAGTTAGCCACAAGAACTTATTTTGATATAGCTTTAATTTTATTTTTTGTGTATTATCTGGCAAGAGAATTATTTTCATCTAAAAAGTACGCTTTTATTATAATTAAAACTATTTGCATATTCAGTATAGTAGTAGCTTTATTTGGAGTATTTGAATTAGTCTTCCGGAAAAATCCAATCTATGAATACCTTATATATAATCCATTTTATCAAAGATATATAAATTGGCCCATTATCCCAAGGCTGATGTCTACACAATTTCATCCACCAATATTGGGCTCATATTTACTTGCCTGTTTACCATTCGGAATTTTATTAGCTAAACAAAAAAATCTAATTTCTCGAAGATTAGGAATTGTCTCTGTGATATTGGGTATGATTGTCATTATACTTACATTTTCCAGAGGTGCATTTTTAGGCTTAATTTTTTTTATTTTGTTTTATTTTTGGAAAACAAAAAAGATTACTCATTTTATATTATTTGTACTTATATTAACCTTGGTTATTACTCTTTGTTCCCAAATAACTATTAGATATGAAGAAGATTATATTCCAGTGCCTTTTCGTTTTGGGTTTAAAAGTTTAATATATGGTTCTCATGCCAGTATTTTTTCTGAATATAGATACCAGAGATTAATTATGACTCTTCAGATGGTTAGAGACTATCCTTTTTTTGGAGTTGGCTTAATGCAGTTTAGAGAAAAATTTGATTATTATTATACTGGTCCATATAAAGTTCCATATGAATTTAAGATTGCTGATAATATGTATCTGACAATATTAGCCGAGACAGGAATTATAGGCTTTATTGGTTTTTGTATATTTATTTTCAGTCTGCTTAAAGCAGGTTTAAAGAAATTACAAATTGAACAAGATAAACAAAGAAGAAATATGACACTCGTTGCAATGTGTGGATTAATCGGACTTTTGGTTAATATGGGAGGATATGAACTATTTTATTGGCACAGTCCATACATTCTTTTTTGTTTTCTTTGTGGTATATTGGCTGTTAAAAGAGATTTTATTAAAATATAAGAAAAGAGATTGAGAAAAATATAAAATTATTTTAGACTCTGTTCAATCTGAGTGGAGACCTAACCCCTTTGATTTTTTGTAGTTGCAGTTGAGTTACTTCACCATATAGAAATCATCAAAGATACTTAATAGAAGATTGAGTACTTTGCTAAGGCGTAGATCAA
>CAYOMG010000012.1:0-13400 GCA_964404995.1 uncultured Planctomycetia bacterium
TCTTTTGAGGGGGTATATAATGTAGATGACATCGGTTAGCGGTGTTCGGTGTTCGGTGTTCGGTTAGCGGTTAATCTCTGATAAAAGCAAGTACTATTCCCTGTATGACAGGCGTTACCAATTTGTTCTACTTTTATAAGAAGGGCATCCTTATCGCAATCTATAAATATATCTTTAACTATCTGGAAATTCTCAGAAGTTTCACCTTTTATCCATAATCTTTTCCTTGACCTCGACCAGAAACAGGTTTTTTTATCTACTATAGTTTTTTCTAACGATTCTTTATTCATATATGCTAACATAAGCACTTGTAAGTCTTTGTTATCCTGAATAATAACAGGTATAAGCCCATTATTGTCAAATTTTAAATCATTTATATTCATAATTTTTTCTCATTCATTTATCTTTAATTTTTTGGATGTTTTATCTATAAAAACCTGTCCAATTTTAGAATCGTATTTACTACCAATATCATTTTTTATCTCCTTCATAACGTTTGAAAAAATCAATGCTTTTCTATAAGGTCTTAGTGAAATCATAGCATCAAATGAATCAACTATTGAGATAATTCTAGCTCCAAAAGGAATATTATCTCCTTTTAAACCATCTGGATATCCTTTCCCATCTAATCTTTCGTGGTGAGCTCTTATTATTGGGACAAGACTATTCAGAAAACCTAAAGGTTTTAGAATATGCCCACCTCTTACTGGATGCAACTTAATTTCTTCCCACTCTTGACCATTCAAAAATTCAGGCTTATTCAATATAAAATCAGATATAGTAATTTTACCCAGGTCATGTAGCCTGCAGACATGGTATAATTCGTTTATTTCATCAGAACCTAATCCAATATCTTTAGCTAACAAAACTGCATAATTTGCAACTCGTTCGGAATGTCCAGATGTATATTCACTCTTAGCCTCCATAGCAGTAGTAAGAATATCCATCGCTGTCATATAAGAGTTCTGGAGGTTTTTATATAATCTTGAATTTTCTATAGCTACAGCCGCTTGACTGGCTAATATAAAGAGCAAATCTAAATCTTCTTTTGTAAATTCCTTACCACGAGGATTAGATACATTTAAAACTCCCAAAACTTTATTTCTAACTAATAGAGGAACACTTAAAAATCTATCAGATTGGAAAATTTCCTTATCCTTATCAGTTAAACTGATTTTATTATTTAGCATCTGAGTATATAAAGCTTTACCTCTGCTTGCTACCCACCCAATAATACCTTCACCTATCTTAAGGTGGACTTTATTTATTATATCTTTATTTAAACCACGGGATACTCTTATTTCTAATTTTTTCTGGGTTTTATCTAAAAGCATAACAGAACCTACCTCTGCTTCCATCAATTGAGTAGTCGTATTTACTATTGTTCCTAATAAATTTTCAAAATCAAATATCGAGCCAATTGCTTTACCAACATCATTTAAAGTTATTAGTTGATTTATTTTTTTATTTAAAGTTTTATTTGCCTGTCCTAAGTCATTCAGAAGCACTTTATTTTTAATATAGAGTTGCCTCTCTTGAAGTGCCCTCTTTACAATACTGATAAATTTCCTCATCTCAAATGGTTTAGTAACATAATCATAAGCACCCTGCCTTATTGCCTCTATAGCTGTATCTATTGAAGCAAAGCCTGTAATTATAATAACCGGCAATGTTTTATCCAATTCTTTAACAATTTTTAAAAGTCCGATACCTCCCATTCCTGGCATTTTTATATCAGTTATAACCAAATCCAAACTCAAACTTTTAAGCTTCTGCTGAGCCTGAAATCCATCCAATGCTTTTTCAACACTAAACCCTTCAAGTTCTAATATATCCTGCACAGTTTCCAATATTGCATTATCATCATCTACAATAAGAATCTTAGATTTTATCCCGTTTTCCATTATTACTCCTTTTTTTCAACTGGTAAAGTTATGAAAAAAGTGGTTCCTTTCCCTGTTTCACTTTCAAAATCTATACTACCAGAATATGATTTGATTATTTCATTGCTAACCCATAGCCCAAGTCCTATTCCATCTTTTTTTTCATTTTCTGAAAAAAATGGTTCAAATAAATTTTTCTTATCTTCCTCATTTATGCCGCAACCAGAGTCTTGAAATTCTATCTTTGTCTTTGGACACTCTTCCATAAGATTTCGGGTGGTAATCCTTAATATTCCTCCGTCTGGCATAGCATTCTCAGCATTAAGTATCATATTTAAAAATACATGCTTCATCTGAACTGGGTTCACCAATATCTGGGGAATATTAGTCTCTAATTTAGTCACTATTTTTATTGATTTTAAATTCAATTGATGTTCAACCAAGCCAACCACATCCTCCACAATTCTGTTAGGATTATAAAGTTTTTGTTCTTTAGTGTTTTCTTTTTTCATAAAATCCAAGAGTTTAATTGCTATCTGATTAGAATTTTCTATCTGGATTTGTATTATATTTAGGTGTTTACAAATTTTTTCATCTTTAGTATCTATATTTTTTTTTAAATAATAACAGGAAAGGTTCATTATACCTAAAAAATTTTTAATCTCATGGAATAATCCTAATCCTACCTGTCCTAATAAAACCTTTTTACTCACTTCGGAAAGTGCTTGTTTAACTTTATCTAGCTCCTGAGTCATTTGATTTAATCTATCTTGCTGCTCTTTTAATAATACTTTAGAACTTCTTCTCTGAAGTGCCCTACTGATAGCATTGAAAAGTTTCTCCATGCTTATCGGTTTCATCAAATAATCCGATACATCTTTTTTTATAGCTTTAACTGCTGAGTCAAGCTCTGGATAAGCAGTTATTATAATTACTTCCATTGAAGGATTTATCTGTTTTGCTTTATCTATAACAGCAAAACCATCAATGCCGGGCATTTTTATATCTACAAGTAAAATATCAAAGCCCACTCTTTTTAATATCTCTAATGCCTCATATCCGTCTTTTACTGTAGTAACTTTATAATTTTCATCTTCAAGCACATCAAAGAGGCTCTCCAGAAAATAAGGCTCATCATCTGCTACCAAAATTGATGCTTTATATTTATGACCTAACTTTTCCATTTACTTTTAAAAGGTTAAATTTCTTCCCTTACTATGCACGCTGCATACTCGTTTAAAAATATCTATTCGATCTTAACTTATAATAATCTTCTTGCCAACCAATATTTCATATTCATATTCTCTTTCTACCTTTCTTTGTTCTTCTTCATTCCTCATCTCCGCTCTATTTTTTTATCTAAACTACTAATATCATATCCTTATGAGAAAGTCAACATTGAAAAAGGGTCACATAGGTGTGACGAAAACTTAAAAAATCTTTCTTTCTCACTTTTTTAATAAATTTAATATAATGGTAAGATAGAGAAGGCTTAGTTTTGAACGGGATGTTTTTATTCTGAGCAGATATGATTTCCGAACAATTTTGGTAAGAATAGATTCAGGGTATGATTGGACACCTCAGAGTGAATATTTTTTATCCCCAGGAACATATACGGAAACAAATTTCATCAATTTTAAAATTCATTTATTAGCAACGCTTATTGCCTCTCTAAATTTAAATTTTTTCTCATACAAAGCTTTCCCTATTATTATCCAATAGAGATTTCTATTTATTTTTCTTAAATCTTCTATCTGCTTTAATGTACTTATACCTCCAGAAGCAATAACAGGTATAGGTGATAATCCTAAAAATTTCTTTAGCTTTTCGATATCTATACCACTCAAAGTTCCATCTTTTGAAATATCAGTATAAATCAAAAGTTTTATGTTTAATTTTCCAAATTTGGTGAGAGCAGTTTCTAAATCCAAACTTAATTGTTTAACCCAGCCTCGCACCATTATTTTATTTTCTTTTACATCTAAACTTATTGCTAAATTATTATTATACTTGCGAACTAAATCCTTTTGGAAATCTACATCTTCTAAAAAACTTGTGCTTATAATCACCCTTGATACTCCCAAGCTAAAAACTTTTCTCAAATCGTCCTCAGTTCTAATCCCCCCCCCTAACTGAATTGGAATAGAAACATTTTTTAAAATATGCTCCACTATGTCTATATTTACCAATTTGCCTTCTGCCGCTCCATCCAAATCTACCAAATGAAGCCAGCTTGCTCCCTGCTTTTCCCACAGGCATGCAGCTTCAATGGGAGTCATAGAGTAATATGTACAACTATCGAACCTGCCACCAATCAACCTTACTAACTTTTTTTGTTTTATATCTATAGCCGGAATTATTTCCATTCTTAGCGAGCCTGGTTAGAGACATTTTATCTTTTATCAAATTTATTTTGATTTCTAATGGGATTAATCTGTGAATCAATCATTCAAAATAATTTTTACTATACCACGATTTAATTCGGAATTTTCCATCTGAGATAATGGTGTAAAAATCCAATTTTTGATTTTGGAAGCCAAATATCTATCCGAAACCGGATCGCCGACAGAAATCAAATTTTTCACACTCAAAACTCTACCATCGGGAAGAACACAAACTTCAAATTTAATAACAGAAAGGCCACTGGTTATCTTACGAGATTTGTAATTTAGAAATTCGGGTTGATATAAAACTTCTCTATTTACAATATCACCTCCTAATCTAAATCTTCTCGAACTCAAAAATTCTGGAACAGAGAGTATGAATTCATCTATTTTTAACATAGGTTTTGGCGTTGGCAAAACTTTACCCACTAATTTTTCCATTTTACCAATAGGCTGTCTTATCATCACTGGATTTATAAATATTGCTTTGGGATATGAACTCATAATTTTTTCTATTATATCTAAGCTTGCAGCCTGTGATAAAAATTGTTCCCTTAAAGTTGTACCTTTCACATCAAATTCTTTCAAAAAAGAACCTAAAAAGATCAATTGATAGCTATGCTTTTCAGATCGTGTTCTTTCTATCTCTATTTCAAAAAGTAGCATATATATGATATGAAGCAAAAAAGAAACGCATATAAATCGTAAAAAAACCTTATTGAAAGAAACTTTACTTTTATAACTTGACATCAGCCTAAGATGTTATCTGAAATTACCTCTTCGCAACCTCATTTAACCTCTGATAACCTCGGTTAACTTCTAAAGAAAATTCCGTTCTCTTACGTGATGAATAGAATTCATAGCCTTGGCTCAGTGGTAGCTATATTTATATATTCAAACTCTGCCTTTTTTGCAATATCCCATATCTGTACAATTCTCCCTAGCGATGCTTTGCGATCAGCTTTTATCAAAAGACTTCTATTTTCGTTAGGTAATCTCGACTTTTTTAGTAACAGTTCTAACTCTTTTAAAGTAATTGGTTCATCATTCAAATACAGTACATTCTCAGAGGTTACTGTAAGTACCAGGGTTTGCTCATGTATCGCCTTGCTCGTCATTGCCTTAGGTAAATCTATCCTTATTCCTGGAGGAAACATAAAATGCGAAGTGAGCATAAAAAATATCAAAAGTAAAAGCACAACATCTACTAATGGGATTAAGTCTAATTTTCCTTTTTTTAATTCTGCATGTCTTTTAAATCTCATGGTATTACTGAGTTAAGATTATTAGAAGTTATTAAAGGTTACTAAACCTAAATTGCAAAATGCAACCTCAGATAACCTCATTTAACCTCATTTAACCTTAGATAACATTTAGAGGGTCCTCTCTCTGCCAGTTAATATATTTGTTAAATCAGTGGCACTTCTTTCCATATCTAATACAAATCCGTCTACTCTGCTTATTAAGTAATTATAGGCAACATATGCAGGAATCGCTACTGCTAATCCAGCAACCGTAGTTAAAAGTGCTTCCCATATGCCACCTGCCAAGTCCCCAGGATTTACAGGACTAAATAAACTAGCTTTCTCTTCTATTACCTGGAATGTCTTTACCATACCTGTAACAGTTCCTAAAAGACCTAAAAGGGGAGTAATATGAGCAATAGTAGCTAAAACTGATAGATTTTTTTCTAGTCTCGGTATTTCATGTATTGCTGCATCGCCAATCGCTTCTTTTATCTCTTGTCGTGAACGATCATGTTTTAATATTCCTGCCTTAAGAACATGCGCAATAGGTCCCGGAGTTCGGTCGCAAATATCTATCGCTTCTATTATTTTATCTCTGCGTAAAATAGTTATTATCTTCTTCATAAATTCTTTTGTATCTATCCTTGCCTTATATAAATGGTAAATTCTTTCCATCGTCACTGACAAAGCTAAAATGGAACATAAAATTATTAAATACATTAAAGGCCCACCTTTTTGAATTATCTCTATCATATTACCTCCCCCATTCAGTTTGGTTACACATTTTATTTATAACTTAAGCTAAATTATATACTTTTTATAATATAACTGCAAGCCCTGATATACACTACCTGCGGTTTAAACACTGACGCACTACAAAAAAGTTTATAAGTTTATACGTTGACAAGTCGACAATTTAGTTTATAAGTTTATATGTTAATAAGATCTTACTTATCAACTAATTATTCTGTCTTCTGATGCGAAGTATTGCCCTCTAATTTATATCATCTATAATTTTTCTGAATCCAATCCAGTCTTTCTTGTGCATATTTTGCTTCTGGAACAGATTGTTCAATAAGCTTGATATATATTTTTTTTGCCTTATTCCATTCTCTTAAATCTTCAAATATTTTAGCAGCTCTTAGTTTACTTTTCACTACCCAAAACTCCTGTTCGGGATATAAATATCCTATTCTTAAAAATGAGGCGGCAGCTTGCAAAAAATCTTTTTTTTCTTCAAAACATTCTGCTATACAAAAATAAACACTAGCATTCCAATCACGTCGAGATTCACTTAAAGCTTTTTCATAAGAGGTAATAGCGAGTTCCAAATCACCTTTACTCTTATACACATCACCCATAGTTCTATAAATCATCTTAACATAATCTTCTTGATAAAATTTCTTAGTAAGTTGTTTCAGTATTTTTATTGAATCCAAATGTTTAAATTTTCGAGCTAATACTTTTGATATCTGAAGACCTGACCTAAAATTCAAATTACTTTCAGGGAATTTGAAATATACTTTTTTGAAATATTCTAATGATTTATCCAGCTGAGCCTGAACGTAGAAACTAGACGCAATCCAATAATAAGCATCATCTACTAAAATAGAATTTGGGAAATTATTGGTTATCCGTTCAAAAAAGGATCTCGCTCTATCAAAATCCCTAAGGGCGTAGTAATATCCTCCAAACCATAAAAGTGTATCATCTGCAAGTTCAGAGTTAGAAAATTTTCTCAAGAAACTTCTAAACTGCCTGATAGCCCGCCTCTTATTTCCTAATCGATAATGGCACCAACCAATTTTGTAATAAGCAGATTGTTTTATCTTGCTATCTTTTGCACTCCTATAAATCTGCATAAAAATTTCCAACGCCTTTTTGTAATTACCAGCATTATACCAGGAAGTAGCCTCTAAAATCAGGGAGTTTTGAGATAATTCCTCCGAAGATGATATCTTACTTAACTTACCAAATTCTAATGCAGCCTGGCTAAACTCTCCTTTTTTAAAATAGACTTTTGCTAATTGAAACCATGCTTTATCTTTTAGGCTACTTTGTGGGTGATTTTGGATTAGACTTCTAAAGATTAGAATGGCAGCTTTATAATTCTGTATTTGATATAAACAGATACCTAATTGATATTGAGCATAATCTACATATGGACCTTGTGGATACTGCTTTATAATTGTATTATACATATCAATAGCTTTTTTAAATTCACCTTTGCCAAAATATATATCGCCAATTCTTACTAATGAAGCTTGTTTCAATACTGTATCATGGGTAGAATCTACAATATCTTTAAATTCTTCTATAGCTTGATCGTACTTACCCAATTTCAAATTTATCCATGCCAAATTAAATCTGTATTCATAAACATTCGGAGTGTCTTTAAATTTATTTAGTGCTATGTTTGTTATATATAAAGCTTTTTTATATTCCATTAATTGAATAAGAGAATCTATCCACAAAAGGTAAGCAGTCTGGATATGCTCACTGCGAGGAAATTCCTTGACAAATTTAGAAAATTTCTGATTTGCCTGACTAAATTTTTTCATTTTGTACAAACACAAAACTGAAGCAAACTCTACTGAATCTCTAAGTTCATGTAATAAAAAACGCCTTTTAAATTCTTCAAAAGTGCCTTGAGCTTGCTTCAACATATTATTTCCCATATAGGCACGGCCAAGATTATATAAACCATGCGGGATTAAATCTCTATCTTTAGTCATATCTAAAAAAATTTTATAACTTTCAATTGCTTTTGTAAAATCTCCTATACTATAATAGATTACACCTAGATAATAAAAACTCTTATCTAAAAATTTTTTATCTGGAAAAATTTTTGGGTATTGTATAAACTTTTGTATCGCCTCTTCATAATTATTCAGCTTAAAAAGAGACTTTGCTTTTTTTAAAAAGGCTTTCTGTGTTAAATCAATCTCAGGAAATTGAGCTATTTGTTTTTCATAAAATTTCTTGGCTTTAACATATTCTTCCTGTTCAAAGTATGAGGTGCCAATAGAAAAGTAAACAAACGGCATTAATTCAGAGTCCGGGAAATCTTGAATAATATTGTTTAAAAACTCAATAGCTTTATCAAAATCTCCGTCTTGTAAGTAAATTTTGCCTATCCAGTAGTAAATTTTATCTTCAATTGTATCGCCTAATTCAGATTCCAAAAGTTCTTCTAGCTTTATTAATGCAACACTAATCCTGCCAGATTTAAAGTGACATAGAGCAGTATAAAGTTTTGCTTCCGGTAAGAATTTACTGTTTGGAAACCTCATAATAAATCTTCTAAATTCACCCTTGGCTATTTCATAAAAACCATCACGGAAAGCTTTAATTGCTACTATAAATTGATCTTTTTCGTCTAAAGCAAATCCATATGAAGAAAACTGAAGTATCCCTGCAAGTAAAATTATAATTATTATTAATCTATGCATTTTAAACATTCATACCTCTGTTCTCTGAATCATGAACTGTAAGTATTCTCTTCAGGAACCTCCCGGTATATGAATTTATATTTTCTGCCACTTCATCAGGAGTACCGGAAGCTACTATGTGACCTCCTTTCTCCCCACCCTCCGGACCCAAATCAATAACGAAATCTGCTTGTTTTATTACATCCAAATTATGCTCTATCACTACTACAGTATTTCCAGAATCCACTAAGCTCTGAAGGACTTTTAGTAATTTATCGATATCTGCAAAATGGAGACCAGTTGTAGGTTCATCCAATATATAAAAAGTTTTACCTGATGCTTTTTTGCTAAGTTCAGCAGCAAGCTTTATCCTCTGCGCTTCTCCACCAGAAAGAGTAGTTGCAGATTGCCCTAATTCTATATAACCTAACCCTACATCAATTAAGGTATTTAATTTGTTCTTTATTACAGGTATATTAGAAAATAATTTCCTAACATCCTCTACACTCATATGAAGTACCTCTGAAATAGAAAATCCTTTATATCTTATCTCTAAAGTTTGGCTATTATATCTTTTTCCTTTACATTCTTCACACTCAACATATACATCAGGCAAAAAATGCATCTCAACTTTTTTTATTCCATCTCCTTGACAATCCTGGCATCTACCGCCTTTAACATTAAAACTAAACCTGCCTGGTTTATATCCACGCATTTTAGCTTCCGGTAGTTGACTAAAAAGTTGCCTTATATAACTAAAAACTCCTGTATAAGTAGCAGGATTAGACCTAGGAGTTCTTCCAATAGGTGTTTGGTCTATTACTATGATTTTATCTATTTTTTCAGCGCCTATTATGGCTTTGTGTTGACCAGGCTTTAATCTTGTTCTATATAACTTCTGTGCAAGTGCCCTGTACAACACCTCATTGATTAAAGTGCTTTTACCAGAACCTGAAACTCCTGTAACACAAGTGAGTATTCCTAAGGGTATGTGAACATTTATATTTTTTAAATTATGTTCTGTCGTTCCTTTAATGATAATACAATCTCTATTTTTGTATTCTCTTCTCTGTTTGGGTATCTGAATTTTTAATTCTCCTTTAAGGTATTTACTCGTTAGAGACTTCTCGGAATTTAAAATTTCTGTTAGAGAGCCTTCTGCAATTACTTCGCCACCATATTTACCTGCACCAGGACCTAAATCAATTATATGGTCTGCTTCTCTAATCGTAAATTCATCATGCTCAACCACTAATAAAGTATTACCCTTGTCTCTCAACATCTTAAGGGTTACCAGAAGTTTTTTTAAATCTTTTTGGTGAAGACCTATGCTTGGTTCATCTAAAATATATAAAACTCCAACTAACCCTGAGCCAATTTGCGTAGCAAGTCTCACTCTTTCTGCCTCTCCTCCAGATAAAGTAGAACTCATCCTGTCAAGAGTTAAATATTCCAACCCTACATTTATCATAAAGTTGATTCTGCGAGTTATCTCTTTTAGAATCTGTTGGGCTATTTGAGCTTTCTCACCTGATAGTTCCAATGTTGAAAAGAATTCTTTAGCTTGAGTTATAGACAAGCTGACTATATCGTGTATGGATTTGTTCTCAATTTTTACAGCAAGACTTTGAGGCTTAAGTCTTGCTCCCCTACATTGAGGGCAAGGCAAAGTGCTCATAAATCTCGTTATCTCTTCCTTTAGATAATCACTATCAGTTTCTCTAAATAATCTTTCTAAATGTGGTATCACGCCTTCATATCTCCTGCTACAGATTGACTCATCACTTCCATAAAGAATAATTTCTTTTTCCTTTTGACTTAGATTTTTAAAAGTGATATCCATATCTATTTCATAGAACTCCGCTAAATCTCGTAGAAGACTCCGATAATATAAAATATAACCTCTGCCCCCCTTCTTCCAGGGTCCAATAGTTCCCTGACGGAGAGTGGAATTTTTATCAACTACTAAATCCGGATCAATTTCTAATTTTGTTCCTAAACCATTACAGGCAGAACATGCTCCATATGGACTATTAAAAGAAAATATTCTGGGTTCAATTTCCTCTATGCTAACTTCACATTCTGGGCAAGCATATAATTGACTAAATAGCAAGTCTTTATTTGTATCGCTATTCCGCACCATTACTCTTTTATTATTTATACAGTTTACCCCGGTGGAAATATTCTTTCTAACAGGCTCTGTCAAAAAAACTTTTTCTAACGGGGTGGGGTTTATTTTAACAATTCCTCCTCCTATTTTAAGTGCTGTCTCTACAGAATCTATCAATCTATCTTTATACTTATTTGAAACACTTAATCTATCAATGACTACATCTATATTATGCCTCTTATTCTTATCTATAACTATTTTCTCATCTACATCAAAAATTCTATTATCAACTCTAACCCTAACAAAACCTTCTTTTTTAACCTGAGTAAAAAGTTTTTTATATTCGCCTTTACGACCTTTTACCAAAGGTGCTAAAATGTGCATTTTGGTATCCTGTGGAAGTTTTAAGATCTGGTTTACTATTTCTCCTGGAGATTGTTGTTTAATCAATCTCCCACATTTGCAACAGAAACAGGTTCCAACTCTGGCAAACAACAACCTTAAATAATCATATATTTCAGTTTGTGTAGCAACTGTAGAACGAGGGTTGGAACCTGCAACGCGTTGTTCTATAGAGATAGCCGGGGACAGACCCTCTATATATTCCACATCCGGTTTCTGCATCTGTTCCAAAAACTGCCTGGCATAAGCAGATAAACTTTCTACATAACGTCTCTGTCCTTCAGCATAAATAGTATCAAAAGCTAAAGAAGATTTTCCGGAACCACTCAAGCCAGTTATTACTACTAACTTGTCTCTGGGTATAACAATGTTAATATTTTTTAAATTATGTACCTTAGCTCCTTTTACTATAATCGATTTATCTTTCATGATAAATATGCCCTGGTGTAAAGTGTTACAAAGAATTTCCCTGACACCTGACACCTAACACCTAACACCTGACACTTGAAATTCGGCGCCTATTTGATTCAGAATATCCAAAAAATTTGGAAATGAAGTTTTAATACAATCAATATTTTTTACTAAAGTTTCCCCATTCTTTGAAGCAAGACCTGCAATTATCATACTTATTGCTGTTCGGTGGTCACCGAAACTCTCTACTTCAGCAGGATACAGTTCACCCACACCTTCTATTATTATATCATCTTTTTTTACTTTAATCTTTGCTCCCATTTTTTTCAAATTGCGACTCATAGAGAATATTCTATCAGTTTCTTTTACTCTTAGCTCAGATGCACCTTCTATTATACTTGTCCCTTTTGCAACGCAACAAGCAACCATAATTATAGGCAACTCATCTATAATCTTAGCTACCATATTTTTCTTAATATGTATTGGTTTAAGTGTGCTCGAGGAAATTTCCATATCACCGTAAGGTTCCCAAGCATTTTTGCTGACTAACTTATCGTTTGATACTACTTTAATCTTTGCTTTCATCATTTTCAAAATATTACAAATCCCGGTTCGGGTCGGATTTAAACCTACTGATTTAACCACCAGATGCGAGTTTTTAATTAAACATCCAGCAATAATAAAGAAACTCGCGCTGGAAATATCGCCTGGGATTTCGATTGTTTCACATCCAAGCTCCCCATTGCCTGTTAATGTAACTTTTAATCCTTTAATCTTCAAATTTGCTTGAAATAATTTAAGTAATCTTTCAGTATGATCTCTTGTCTTGACTGGCTCAATAATTTTAGTTTTTTCTTTAGTATAAAGACCAGCTAAAAGTATGCAGGATTTTACCTGAGCACTAGCCACTGGAAGGTGGTAACTTATTCCTCCAAGTTCAGCTGGTTTTATATATAATGGAGGCTTAGATGCGTTTGAACCCTGTATATTAGCACCCATTAATCTAAGGGGCTCAATTATTCTTTTCATAGGTCTTGAAGAAAGTGATTTATCTCCAGTTAAAATAGTCTCAAAACTTTGCGCAGCCAAAACTCCTGCCATAAGTCTCATAGAAGTTCCTGAATTACCCAAATAAATAGTTTTATTTTTTGGTGGGTTAAGTCCTTTTAAGCCCTTACCCTTTATAACTAAAGTATTATCTTGTCTCTCAATATCCACCCCCAACTGCTTAAATGCATTGAGTGTATGCAGGCAATCCTCACCTGGAAGAAAATTCTTAACCACAATTCTACCTCTTGAAATAGAACCAATAATTACTACTCTGTGTGAGATAGATTTATCCCCTGGCAATTTAATTCTACCACTTAATTTTCTTGCTGGCTTTATGAGAATGTTTTTCATAATTCTTTCCACAAATTACCTGAATCAGAAGTCAGAGGTCAGAAATCAGAAGTCAGAAGTCAGATGTCAGATTCCCTCTGTCCTCTGTCCTGTTTTACTACAGGATTAATAAAAGACTACTTTTTAACGAA
>CAYOMG010000013.1:0-259 GCA_964404995.1 uncultured Planctomycetia bacterium
AACAAATATACCTGCCCCCCTCATCCAACTTTTTAACCTCAAATTAATTTATTTAATACCCCCTACCTCTAATATACCTTTTATAAACTACCATTCTTACCTTTCCCCCATAAAACTAACTAAAACCAAAGATATTTCAAAATATTTTCAAAATAATTTCAGAATACCTTCAAATACCACCCACCAAGGCCTACCCCCTCCCACCCCCCCCCGTTCTAAAAAAATTGGCAGATTTAAAGCAATGAACTGTAAATTGCCG
>CAYOMG010000013.1:269-13102 GCA_964404995.1 uncultured Planctomycetia bacterium
ATGAAATATTTTCCTTTATTATACCCCCACCCTTAAACCCCTTACATCCACCCTCAACCTGAACCTTATTTAAAATTATAGTGTGGCAGATAATTGCACTAGATTTAAATTCTATCTATGAAACCTTTTTCCTCTATAAATGATCCTTTTAACCACTTCCACTTCAATTTTAATTATCATTACCAGCTTAATAGCTATAGCTTTTTTCACTTTACTAGAACGTAAAATTTTAGGGTACTCCCACCTCCGAAAAGGGCCCAATAAAGTTAGATTTTTAGGTTTACTCCAGCCCATCGCAGATGCTGCAAAACTCTTTCTAAAAGAATTAAGATTCCCAAAATCCGCCAACTCAATCCCATTCTTTATAGCCCCTATACTCGGGCTAATTCTAGCCCTCTCAATATGAGTTATATACCCTTATCTACTAAACCCCACTAATTATATATTTGGAGTCCTAATATTTTTAGCTATCTCCAGCTTAAATATTTACTCTGCATTATTCGCCGGCTGATTATCTAATTCTAAATATGCACTATTAGGGGGGCTACGAGGAATAGCTCAAACTATCTCTTATGAAGTGAGTATAGCCCTAATTATATTATCTCCCTTTTTATTTATAAAAACCTTCATATTCCAACATATACTCAGTTTCACTCTAATTTCTTTAATAATACCTATACTTCTAACCATATGATTTACCACAATATTAGCAGAGACTAACCGTACCCCTTTCGATTTAGCAGAAGGAGAATCAGAATTAGTCTCTGGCTTTAACACCGAATATAGCTCTGGAACTTTCGCTATAGTCTTTATAGGGGAATACACAAGTATTCTAGCCATAAGACTATTTACATCTGTTTTTTTTATAAACATCAATATTTTTCCTATAACTATTTTATCCATCCTATTTTTTACTTTATTTTTTAGAAGAGTATTCGTCTGAACACGTACTACCTTCCCTCGAATACGATATGACCAACTTATAACTTTAGCCTGAAAATCCTTTTTACCCATTGCCCTAGCCCACTTATTTCTATTTTTATTTCTAGCTTCTTTATAAATATTTGTAAGCTTTACATAGAAGCTTTGAACTTTTAATTCAACGACTAGATTTTTTCTACAAATAATGATATTATGCCAGATAAAATGGATGATTTTGATGTAATCAAATATGGCTTAATTCCTAATATCTATGTTTTTAAAGTCTCTCATTTTCTCTATTATTGTCCTAATTGCTATTATCTTAGGGGGAGTCTCCCTCACCCTCTCTACACGCTCTTCCTGAGATCGAGAAAAAAATTCACCATTCGAATGTGGATTTGACCCCTTTAAAAATGCCCGAATTCCTTTTTCTCTACACTTTTTCCTTCTTACTATAATTTTCCTAATTTTCGACCTAGAAATCATTCTTCTTTTTCCTTTACCTTTCTTTATAAATTTTATAAACCCCCACAGAATCTTTATTTTTTTATTCTTCTTTTACATTTTATTACTAGGAGTATTCCATGAATGAAATGAAGGATCTTTAAGATGAGCATAAAATAGAATTAATAAAAGCTTCTAACTTTACATTAGAAAGATTAAACTTCTTTCCTATTTTAATGTTATTTTCTATATACCCTATCTACTCTTTACTAACCTCTACTTTAATCCTCGGGTCCTTAATTAGTATTTCTACTAATAGTATTTTTTTAATATGAGTAGGATTAGAAATTAATCTAATATCTTTCCTGCCCTTAATTTTACTCAACCAATACTTATATTCTTCTATTTCAGCTATAAAATATTTTCTTACTCAATCCATAGCATCTATAATTTTACTCCTATCTTTTCTTTCCCAAATCTTTATAAACTACAGAGTATTTCTTCTATTAGGAGCTCTTTTAGTAAAGTCCGGCCTACCCCCCTATCACTTCTGATTTCCCTCTGTTATACAATCAATAAACTGAATTTCCTGCATAATCCTCTCTACTTGACAAAAACTAGCCCCATTACTCCTTTTAATTTTCTCTCTTTTTAACTCCCTCTACATTATTATAATCCTCTCCTTAAGTATATATATTAGATCAATAGGAGGTTATAGACAAACAAAACTTCGATCTCTATTAGCCTACTCCTCAATAGGACACATATCTTGAATCCTTAGAGCATGTCTTGTTTCTTCTACTCCCTCTATCATTTACTTAATATTTTATATAATTTTATCTTTAACTATCTTTATAATAATATACTTTATCTCTATTTCATCTACTCATAACATATTTAAATTTAACCTAAAAATATCTTTAACTATAGTAATTGTAATTCTCTTATTCTCTCTTAGAGGGCTGCCTCCCTTTATAGGATTTTTCCCTAAATGAATAGTTATTGAATTTTTAATAAAAGAAAATTTATTTCTAACTATCACCTTAATCTGTAGTTCTATAATAAATCTCTCTTATTATTTAAATTTAACTTTCTGCTTTTTCTTTCTTTCTTCCCCCTCAAAAAAATTTTTTATAAAAAGCAACATTTTACTCTCATTTTTAATTATTTTATCCCTAATTTCTATTCCTAATATCTTTATATATGCGATGACTATACTCTACTAACCACAAAGATATCGGTACATTATATCTATTATTTGGCTTATGAGCTGGCCTTCTAGGGACTAGAATAAGACTCTTAATTCGAATTGAACTAGGCCAGCCAGGTGCTTTCCTTGGGACAGACCAGCTCTATAATTCTATTGTTACTGCCCATGGTTTCCTAATAATTTTCTTTATAGTAATACCTATAGCAATCGGGGGATTTGGAAATTGATTAGTCCCCCTAATACTAAGAGCACCTGATATAGCTTTCCCCCGTCTAAATAACATAAGATTCTGACTATTACCCCCTTCCCTAACCTTATTAGTAATATCTGCTATTGTAGAAAGAGGCTGTGGCACTGGCTGAACTGTTTACCCCCCCCTATCCCATAATCTATCCCATAGAGGAGCTTCCGTAGATCTAGCTATTTTCTCCCTTCATTTAGCTGGAATTAGATCAATTTTAGGAGCCCTAAATTTTATTACTACAGTAATTAATATACGATCATATGCTATACGACTAGAACGAATACCTCTATTTGTATGAGCAATTCAAATTACTGCAGTAATACTCCTCTTATCTCTACCTGTCTTGGCAGGAGCTTTAACTATACTCTTAACTGACCGAAATCTAAATACTTCCTTCTTCGACCCCGCCGGGGGTGGAGACCCTATCCTTTACCAACACCTCTTTTGATTCTTTGGACACCCTGAAGTTTATATTTTAATTCTCCCCGGATTTGGAGCAATTTCCCATATTGTAACTCACTATGCTGGTAAAATAGAACCATTCGGTTCACTAGGTATAATTTACGCTATAATAGGAATTGGCTTGCTAGGCTTTATCGTATGAGCTCACCACATATTTACAGTCGGTATAGATGTTGATACTCGAGCCTATTTTACTGCTGCTACTATAATTATTGGAGTCCCAACAGGAATTAAAGTATTTAGATGACTAGCTACAATTTATGGAAACAATATTAAATACGAACCAGCTATACTATGAGCTCTAGGATTTATCTTCCTTTTTACAATTGGAGGACTAACTGGAATTGTTTTGGCTAACTCTTCTCTTGATATTATACTCCATGACACATATTATGTAACCGCTCATTTCCATTATGTCCTTTCAATAGGAGCAGTATTTGCTCTATTTGCAGCTTTCGTTCACTGATTCCCCCTTATATTCGGAACTATACTTCACGCTCGTTGATGTAGAATTCAATTCTTCATTATATTTATTGGAGTAAACCTAACTTTTTTCCCTCAACATTTTTTAGGACTAGCCGGAATACCCCGACGCTATTCAGACTACCCTGACACTATAGCCCATTGAAATGTCCTCAGATCTATAGGATCAATCCTCTCTATAGTATCCCTTCTATTCTTTGCATTTATTATTTGGGAAGCTATAGTAACTAAACGACCTTTAATTACCCCCTCACACCAACCTACTTATATTGAATGACAAGATATCTCCCCTCTAGACTTCCATAATCAACCTGAAATAAGATTTATTTCCTCATAAGACTTTAAGTTAAATAAACTAAAGAATTTCAAATTCTTCAATAAACTCAATTTTAAGTCTTGCTAATAAATAAATAGAAATCAAATTATTGATCTTTAATTGTTAATTAAATGTATGTCTTTTAGACCTATTTAGCATGATAACTTGAAGACAACTAGGTTTACAAGATGCCACTTCCCCTATTATATCTCAAATAACCAGATTTCATGACCACGCTATATTGATCCTTACCCTTGTAATAACCTTTGTTACTTACGCTAGCATAACTCTTATTACTAACGCTTATAAATGTCGAAATGTCTACGAAGCCCAAGAAATTGAAACTGTATGGACAGTTCTCCCAGCTTTATTTCTTTTACTCCTAGCCCTCCCAAGACTCCGACTCCTATACCTAATAGACGAAATTACTGCCCCAGCCATTACTCTAAAAACTATTGGACATCAATGATATTGAAGATATGAATACTCAGACTTTTTAAACCTAGAATTTGACTCCTACATAACTCCCGAAAATGAATTATTACCTGGCCAACATCGACTCTTAGAAGTTGATAACCGTGTAATCCTACCAATACAAACCCAAATCCGCATAATAGTCACAGCCGCAGATGTAATTCACTCATGAGCTATTCCTAGAATAGGAATTAAAATTGATGCTATCCCTGGACGTTTAAATCAAATTGGATTTTCTACTCCTATACCTGGAATCCTATATGGGCAATGCTCAGAAATTTGTGGAGCAAACCACACATTTATACCAATTGCTCTAGAAATTGTTAATTTAAAATCTTTTAACAATTGAATTCTTTCTATTTCTAATTAAAATTTTAGTTTAATAAAAACATATACTTGTCAAGTATAAAACATCATAAATAGATAAATTTTTATGCCTCATTTATCTCCTATAAACTGACTATTTATTTCTTTCTCTTTATGATCAATTATCTTTCTCTTTATAGCTCTCCTTTGATGAACTCAATCCCCTACTTTTAGCCCCTCCAAAATTTCTTCCTTATCCTTCACTACCCTACCCTGACAATAAATATAAATATTTATGATAACCCGATCCCCTTTTCATTTAGTAGATTTTAGCCCATGACCTTTACTAAGTTCCTTAAGAGCTTTCTTAATTACTACAGGTATAATTTTTTGATTTCACTTAGCTAACTCTCTCATTTTAACTATAGGGATACTTCTAATACTTTTAACTATATTTACTTGATGACGTGACATCACACGTGAAGCCAGACTTCAAGGGTACCACACCAGAAAAGTCATTCTAGGACTTCGATGAGGAATAATACTATTTATTGCTTCAGAAATCTTATTTTTCATTGCTTTCTTCTGAGCTTTTTTTCACAGATCTCTAGCCCCCACACCCGATGTAGGGTGTACCTGACCTCCTATCAAAATAGTCCCTATTAACCCTTTTTCTATCCCTTTATTAAATACAGCTATTCTACTAGCTAGAGGTGTCACAGTTACATGAGCTCATCATAGACTAATAAAAAAAAGAAAAAAAAGAACTATTCAAGCTCTTGTAACAACAATTAGGCTAGGGTTATACTTTTCATACCTCCAAGGTAGCGAGTACTATATATCTACTTTCTCCATTGCTGACAGAATTTACGGTACTACCTTTTTTGTCGCTACTGGTTTCCATGGATTACATGTAATAATCGGCACTGCCTTTTTATTTATTTGTCTAATCCGTTGTACTAAGGACCAATTTTCATTACACCACCATTTTGGGTTTGAAGCCAGAGCCTGATACTGACATTTTGTCGATGTTGTTTGAATCTTTTTATATATATGTATTTACTGATGGGGGTCTTAACTTATAAATTAATGTTTATTGCATTCAAGATTTTGATTCTTGCAGAAAAGGGTAACCCCCTTTATTTATAAATGTTATTCTTAATTTTATCCTTACTCCTATCTACCCCTTTACTAAATACCCCCATCTCAATTGGGTTTTCTTTGTTTTTAATCTCTTTCTCTATGGCAATCACAATAAATCTATTTACTCTATCTTGATTTAGCTTTATTATCTTCCTAATTTATGTAGGGGGGATATTAATTATATTTGCCTACTTCTCAACTTTACGACCTAACCAATTTATTTTTATTGAATCTTACCTCATAAGAGTAATTGGAGTATTTTTTATTTTTACCATAACACACCCTAACTTACCCCTTCCTTCTCTTGCTTTACCCTCTAATTCTCTGCAAGAAATAATTTTAATCATTCAAACTCCCCAATTTTTTATTTACTTATTAATCGCTATTTGTTTATTCTTAGTCCTCTTAGTAGTAGTTAAAATCACAGGAATCAACGCTATACCAATACGCCCTTTAAATTAAATATGTTTTCCCCACTCCGAAAAACCTTACCTCACTTAAAAATTATAAACAGTGCTATTATTGATCTCCCTGCCCCCATAAATATTTCAATCTGATGAAACTTTGGGTCTCTTTTAGGGTTATGTCTAATAACCCAACTATTAACTGGAATTTTTTTATCCATATTTTATATCCCGGACATTTCTATAGCTTTCTCTAGAATTATCCATATCTCTCGAGATGTCAACTATGGCTGACTTATCCGATCTTTACACGCCAATGGAGCTTCTTTTTTCTTTCTTTGTATTTATATCCATATAGGCCGTGGACTTTACTATAACTCTTTTACCTTACTTGAAACCTGAAATATAGGAGTCATTCTCTATGTAATCCTCATAGCCACAGCTTTTATAGGGTATGTACTCCCTTGAGGTCAAATAAGCTTTTGAGGGGCTACTGTAATCACTAGACTCTTATCTGCTATTCCCTATGTAGGGACTGATTTAGTCCAATGAATTTGAGGGGGATTTGCTATTGATAATGCCACCTTAACTCGATTCTTTACCTTTCATTTCTTACTACCTTTTATAATCGCAGGTATCACAATACTACATATCCTATTTCTTCACCAAACCGGGTCTAATAACCCTTTAGGGTTAAAATCGAGATTTTCTAAAATCCCTATACACTCTTATTTTACCTATAAAGATATAGTAGGGTTTTCTATCTTACTTTTCCTACTCGTATTTATTGCTTTATACTTACCCCTTCTAACTGCAGAACCCGACAACTTTCTACCTGCTAACCCTCTTTCTACCCCTCTCCATATTAAACCTGAATGGTATTTCTTATGATTATATGCTATTTTACGTTCTGTTCCCAACAAATTAGGAGGAGTAGTCGCGATATTTGCGGCCATTCTAGTAATATTTATTTTCCCTATAATTTTTACTCAATTTTCATTATCTTTTTCATTCTACCCTATAACTCAATTCTGATTCTGAACTATATTTAATACTATACTAGTACTAACCTGAATTGGGGGGTGCCCTGTAGAATACCCTTATAATACAATTGGTTCTATTTTCACATTTCTCTATTTCTTTTTAATTTTATCTTTACCTTTAGTTTCTTTAATTTGAGATAAACTCAATTAATTTCTTTTAAGACTATGATAATAGATATCTTTTCATCTTTTGACCCTATATTTTACCAAAATTTATTTAACCCCTACTTATTTTGGTGGTTCCCCATCTTTATACTAATCCTATCCAATACTAACCTATGATTATTTAACAACCCTACTCAAATTCTAAACTCCCAAATTATAAAATTTATATCCATACAAACTGCCCAAACAAGGATCAACACCCTAAAAGGAGCCTCCCACATATTACCTACACTATTCCTCCTAATAATCACTTTAAATTTATCTGGTTTAGCCCCTTATTCTTTTTCAACTACTAGTCACTTAATTATTACTTTATCAATTGGATTACCTATATGATTAACCCTAATCCTATCTTCAATTACAAAATCCCCCTATATGACCGCTGCCAACCTCCTACCAAGGGGTGCCCCTGACTGACTAAACCCCTTTTTAATTATTATTGAGACAACTAGAATATTAGTTCGACCTTTAACCTTATCTTTTCGATTAGCTGCTAACATAAGAGCAGGCCATATTGTAATAACCCTAATTAGAATCTATCTATCTAGAGCTTTCTTTACATCTATAAATTCTCTTATATTCCTACTATTACTTAACATTATATATATATTTTTTGAATTAGGCATTTGTTTAATTCAAT
This sequence comes from uncultured Planctomycetia bacterium, assembly GCA_964404995.1. Classification (GTDB taxonomy): domain Bacteria; phylum Omnitrophota; class Gorgyraeia; order M55B152; family CAYOMG01; genus CAYOMG01. The sequence continues at coordinate 8,525 of CAYOMG010000013.1, forward strand.
CCTATATTTTCTGCCTTCTAATCTCCCTGTACGCAAATGACCACCAATAATTAAAAAAGCTTTAAGCACATTGATTTCGACTCAATTATTGGGACTTCCCTTTTTATTACTCTAATTTATAAAAAAAATATTGATTTGTGGTATCAAAAAAACATCTATTTGTGAGTAATCATGCATATAATTTTTTCATTTTCCTCTATAAGCTTTATTATATTTGTACTTTTCTTTCTCTTTAGCTGTGCTGCCATTATATTTCCCTCTAATCTTATATGTCTTTTGTCATGAAATCTATTTTACAATAACTCTATTAGAATAAAATTTCAAATTATCCTTGATAGTTACGGATTTATATTTGCAGCCACTGTTTGCTTTATCTCTTTAAACGTCCTTATCTTTGCGAACTCATACATAAAACCAGACCCCTACCAACAACGATTTCTTATCCTAGTCCTCTTATTCATTTTATCTATATGTCTACTTATCTTTATCCCCCACTTAGTATTTTTATTACTAGGATGAGATGGGTTAGGGTTAGTTTCTTTCCTTCTTATCATTCACTACCAAACCCCTAACGCTCTAAGGTCAGGCCTTATTACAATCTTAACTAATCGCATTGGAGATGTAATAATTCTTCTTTCTATTATACTTATATTTAATCAACTTACCTGAATTCCTAATTTAAACTTAAATTCATTCTCCCCTCTAATCATTCTCTCTATTATTCTCGCCGGTATAACTAAAAGAGCTCAAATCCCTTTTTCTGCTTGGCTACCCGCAGCTATAGCTGCCCCCACTCCTGTGTCAGCTTTAGTCCATTCCTCTACCCTAGTAACAGCAGGGGTATTCCTCCTATTCCGATTCTACCCCACCCTCTCTCAAATCCCCTTCTTTATATCTGTTCTTTCTATCAGCGCTTCATTAACTATAATTATAGCAGGATTAAGAGCATTTAGAGAATTTGATATAAAAAAAATTATTGCTTTATCTACTTTAAGCCAACTTGGACTAATAATAACTAGACTATCATTAAATCAACTAGAACTAACATTTTTTCATTTATTAACTCACGCTATTTTCAAAGCTCTTTTATTTATCTGTGCAGGAAATATAATTCTTCAATTTTCTCACTCCCAAGACCTCCGCCAATTTGGTAATATTCTAAACTTTCAACCTATCACCAGAGCATCTTTAATAATTTCTAAATTTGCTTTATGCGGAATACCTTTTATAGCAGGATTTTATTCTAAAGATATAATTATTGAAACTGCCCTTCAATCTCATTTTAACTTATTTATAATTTTTATATTTCTATCCGGAGTAATACTAACATTATTATACTCTCTACGTTTTATTATATTTATACTCCCTAGTCCCTCTTTACACCCCTCACTAACCATTTCTTCTAGACTAGACAAACACCTAAACATCCCTATAATCTTTATATCACTATACGTAATCTCATGAGGAAGAACCCTAAACTGACTTTTGATTAAACCAGCCCTATGCAATAATTTTCTAGATACCCTAAAATTTTTAACCCCCCTTACCATAATCCTCAGTATTTCCCTTTTTAAATTATTATACCAAATGCCCCTCTCTCTAAAACTCCCGAAATCTCTTATTTATTTCTCAGCCTCAATATGATTTATAACTTCTCTATCAACCCAAATATTACTAAAAACTTTCACCTCAACCCCACTATTTCTATACAAAATTATTGACAGAGGGTGGATAGAAATATCTTCTAGTAAAGGGTTAAGAAAAACTATAATTTTAAATACAAAAATATTTATATCTTGACAAAATAGCCTCTTAACTTCCCATATGCTAGGAATTCTTATTTTTCTTTCTATTTACATATTTTTCTAATTTAAATAGCTTAAAATAAAGCGTTGTTCTGAAGAAACAAACATGGGCTATACCTTTAAATAACTTTTTTAGTATAAACCAATACAAAAATTTTTCACATTTTAAATTGAAGAATATCTTCTAAAAAGTACAAAAGATAGTTTATCTAAAACATTAACTTTGGGAGTTAAAAATTAAATCTCTTTATCTCTTGACAAAGTTTTAAAAGCCAAATATAGCGGCTTTGATTTTGTAAATCAAAAATTGGATCCTCCTTAAAACTATGTCTATAAATTTTATTATTATCTTCTTTACCCCTTTATTTCTTGCTCTATTTTCTCAAAAGACCCATATTTTAAATTTTTTAATTATCTTAGAAATTATACTATTATCAATCATATTTTTTGCTATACTCCTTATATTTAGTATTTCTCTAATAAATTCATTTCTTTTAATTATTATTCTTAGATTTGCTGTTTGTGAAGCCAGAGTAGCCCTTGCATGTTTAGTCTCCCTCAGACGTCACAAAAATACTCTGCTCATACCTTCCCTTTCCCTAATTAAATGTTAACCTTCCTTTCATTAACCATCTTTATAACCCTTTTACCTCTATCTACTTCTTGACCTATTTTGGTCTTCTTTTTAAATTTTTCACTAATTTTTCTATATAAGTCCCTTTTTCATTCCTCCTGCCTAACTCTCTATTGTTCAAATAACCTCTTTTTAGACAGCCTTAGTATACTCTTAATTATATTATCTGTATGAATCTCAATTTTAATAATTTTATCTAGTCCTAAAATTATAATAAGACTCTCTAACCAAAAATTCATAATCTTAATCTTAACCCTAATAAACTTCCTGATCTTCTGCTTTTCACTTACCAAAACAATCCCATTTTATATTATATTCGAAGCCTCTCTAATCCCTACTTTAATACTAATTCTCTTATGAGGTCACCAACCTGAACGAATTCAAGCTAGTTATTACCTAATCCTATACACTGTGACAGCCTCGCTCCCTCTCTTAATTAACCTTCTTTTAATAAAAACCTTTATTTCCCATATAAATTTTCACATCCCCTATACTACTAGAACTTTCTCTGACTGATATCTCCTTATCCTATGAATATCTATAATCTTTGCTTTTTTAGTTAAATTACCATTATTTATATTCCATCTATGACTCCCTAAAGCTCACGTAGAAGCCCCTCTGGCAGGAAGTATAATTTTAGCTGCAATCTTACTCAAACTAGGGGGCTATGGGTTAATACGACTCTCCTTTATATTCCCTTTTATAAATTCTCTAATTCAAAACCTTCTTACTCCTATCGCTATTTGAGGGACATTACTAGCTAGTTTAATCTGTATTCGCCAAACTGATATAAAATCCTTAATTGCTTATTCTTCAGTAAGACATATGGGCTTATTTTTAGTAGGAGTATTAAGCCATTCTATTTGTGGATGGAGGGGAGCACTAACCATAATAATTGCACATGGCTTCAGATCTTCAATTCTTTTTTGCCTAGCTAATATAACTTACGAATTTTCTATATCTCGTAGCCTTATTATATCAAAAGGTATCATTAAATATTCCCCCATTTTTACTTTCTTTTGATTTTACGGTATTGCTATAAATATAGGAGTACCCCCCTCCCTAAATTTACCCAGAGAAATCTTTTTATCCTCAAGAATTTTATACCTATCATTTATACACTTACCTACTTTATGTATTATTTTATTTATCTCTGCTTTATACTCCTTAATCTTATTTACTACCAATAACCATGGCCCTTTAGCTAGATTTTCTAACCCAATAACCCTCTTAAATCACAGCCATCTAACAAGTCTACTATCTCATATCCTACCTGCTTTCACTTTAATCTGAACCCTCTCTATATTTATATATAACTAAATGTTCCTATTGATAAGAAAATGATTTTGAAATTCATTTAAAAGTGTTTAATTCACTTAACATTTACATGTATGTTTAGTTTAACAAAGAACAAATAATTTGCACTTATTAAGTATATATTATATAACTACAAAATTCTTTATATTTCAAGAAGCCATCAACTACCCCCAGGTCTCATAGTTGAAAAACAACAAAAAATTGCAAATTTTTAAGTGTAACTATTACTGAAACCTTTAAATGTTAATATTTCTTTTACACAAAAATTCCAGTATATTCCCATATACCATTTAAATATCCACATATATCCACCCAAAATTACTACCTCGTCACCTTAAATTATTAAAACTATATAACCTTACAGTATTACTAAATATAACTACCTTTTGCATCATGGTTTATCAAGTATCAATATTTTTATTTATCCCGAAAATAACTATGATCTGTTTTTTATTTGTTAAGAACAATAATTTATATGTAGCATTATATAAATAAAAATAAAAATCAGTGGCTACATACCATCCGCATTTATAAATCCCTGGTTTTAATAAATTCTATTTAGTAGAGTCTAGAAATCCCCCTAAGATTAATTTATTTAGGTCAAGCTAAATAAACCCTTTCCAAAATTAAACTATGTAGAAACTAAAGTCTCATCAAACTGTTTTATAACAAAATTTACTTCATAATTCTATATTATTAAAATCTTCATAATATTTAATATAACCTCCCGGCGGGGGGGGGGGCGGGGGGCGTGGTTAAGTGTGTGGGGGGGGTTGGGTGGGGGTGAGGGTGGGGGGGGGGGGGGGGGGGGGGGGGGGGGGG
>CAYOMG010000014.1:0-281 GCA_964404995.1 uncultured Planctomycetia bacterium
ATAGTTTTATTCTCTTTAAAAACAATTCTAACTCTTTGACCTAATGTGGAAGAGTTATTTTTCCAAATATTAATTATTGCATCAAATTCCCCTTTTTTAAACATTGAATAATAAAGTTCAAGCTGTTTCAATATTTCTCGAGCTAAGTCCTGGCGTTTCATTTCGTAACCTAACTGTTCTTTTATAGATGTAGCGTTGGGGAATAGTTCGTTAATTTGCGTATTTACCCTGTTAGAAATTTTATTCTTCTGGGCAGAGACTCCGATATTTCTAACGGGGTT
>CAYOMG010000014.1:291-12939 GCA_964404995.1 uncultured Planctomycetia bacterium
AGAAAATTTACCCCGTCAGAAACCTTCACTTTTTGGGCGTGCCCATGATTTCTAACGAGATTTATTTTTTTCTTCTCCATCTGTAACTCAGTCAGAATTCCTGCTACTTTTTTATCATTTATTAAAATATCATTTGGCCATTTTATACTATATGTAAGCCCTGTAACGTTACTTATGGCTTTACCAATACAAACAGATGTAAGTATTGTAAGTTTACAAATTTCATTTGGTAAAATAGAAGGGCGAAGAATTAAAGAAAAATATATACCTTTTCCTTTAGGAGAATACCATTTCCTCCCCATCCTTCCTCTGCCTTCCCTTTGGCAATCTGTAAACACACAACTGCCCTCCGGGTATCCTTCCATACCTAATTCGTACGCAATATCCATAGTGGAAGTAACTTCTTCAAAATATAGTATTTTTTTACCTATCAATTCATTTTCTAACTTCCAGGATATCTCTTGCGGATAGAGCTTGTCCGGAGAGGAAATTAATCTGTACCCTAAAAGAGGTTTATCTTCTATCTCATAGTCTAAATTTCTTAAATTCTGGACTAATTTATCCACCTGAGAAGAACTTATTCCAAATATATTGCTTATTTCTTGATTTGAGAGATACCCTTGATTTATCTTAAGTAAGTTAAAAAGTTTTTTTTCCATTTAAATGAAATCAGAACTTATAGGATAGCTATGTCAATCTCCTAAATCAGTTCTTATCTTAAATATTCTTACAATATCTCCGTGAGTCAATACACCTTTTAGATTGTTATCTTCATCTATCACAATAACTCTTCCTATCCCATCTTTCACTATTTTGTTCACAACTTTAGCAGCTTCTTCGCAAGGCGTAACAGCAAATTTTTGTATATTTTTATCCATTATATCATATATTCTCACCAGAGACCATTTATCACGTTCCACTTTCTTTACTTGCTGTAAGGTTATAATCCCTGTAAGTCTTCCATCTTTTACTACGGGGAAGCTATTATATCTATATTTAAAAAAATAGTTATTGACAGTATCTTCTAAACTTGTACTCTCCTCTATATTTACCACCTCTTCTCTCATAATATCTGCTACACTCAGTCCAGACAAAGCTTCCTTAAGTGACACCTGTAAATATCCAATTTGTGCTGCTTGCTGTAAGAAAAATCCAATAAATATAAGCCACACCCCACCTATAAAATTTCTCATAAGCAAGATATTAAGAAAGCCAAACCCAACCAGAAGATAAGCAAAGCCTCTACCTATTTTACTAGTAATAGAGGTTGCCATCTTCAAATTCTTCGTTTTGCTCCAAATAATTGACCGTAACACTCTGCCTCCGTCTAAAGGAAACCCTGGAATTAGATTAAATCCTGCTAAGATGCCGTTCAATAAAGCAATATATTTTATTACTGCTAAGGCAGGAATCCATACTCCTCCAGATTTTTCCATAAAATATCCGATAAGGCCAAATATTACAGATAAAGCTATACTCGTTATTGGTCCCGCGATAGCCATCTTAAACTCTGCCTTAGGATTAGGAGCTTCCTCACTCATATGGGCTATACCACCGAATATAAAAAGTGTAATCTTTTTAATTCCTATACCATTTTTCCTCCCTACTAAAGAATGCATTAATTCATGCAGTAGTACAGACGCGAAAAGGAGTATAGAAGCAATTACACCCATTGCCCAATATACAAACTTATCAAGAGATGGATAATGATGTGGAAAATAACCTGAAGCTAAACTCCATGCAATAAGTAAAAATATAACAAACCAACTCAAATTTATCTCAATAGGTATGCCAAAAATTTTTCCAACTTTTATATCTTTATTAAACATTTTCAATGAGCACACCACTTATGGAACGAAGTGAACATAAGTGATAAGTGCGGATTTCACCCTTGACATTTTTAGATGATTCCCAATAGAAAAATGTCAAGAGTAAATTTAGCCAACAGACTTATGTTCGCTCGCTTTGCTCGCTCCATAAGTTCTGGCCTCATTTAATATATAGTATTGTTTCAATATTATCAAGAGAAAACACAAATGTTTTTTTGGAAATACAGATGCTTTTAAGTTGAACTTTTGGTTATTATTTAGTAATCTAATTAAAGGTGAATGTTAGATGTACATCCAATCCTTTACTTTTGGCAAAATGGTAATTGATGAAAAGATATATACTCAGGATTTGATTATTCTGCCTGATAGGATAATTGATAGTTGGTGGAGATTAGAAGGGCACTTATTACAACCACAAGATTTAGAAGAAATAATTAAAATTAAACCCGAAATTCTAATAGTTGGACAAGGTGCATCTGGTTTGATGGATATACCTGAGGAGACTAAAAATTATCTCTCTTCAAAGAATATACAACTTATAGCTGTCTGCACTGAAAAAGCTTACCATATTTTTAATCAGTACCAAGAAGAAAAGAAAGTATCCGGGGCATTCCATCTTACTTGCTAAACTCGGTTGTCGGTGTTCGGTTTTCGGTTTTCGTAAACCGCTAACCGCTTATCATGGAAAACATAGAAGTTTCCAGAATATTCAATGATATTGCAGACATATTAGAGATTAAAGAAGAAAACTCCTTCCGAATTCGTTCTTACCGTAAAGCTGCACAGATAATAGAAGATTTATCTGAAAATCTAAAAGATATAGCTAAAGTTAAGGCTTTGCAAAATATTCCTGGCATTGGACAAAGTCTATCAGAAAAAATTGAAGAGATAATTAAAACTGGTGATTGCAAATTCCATAAACAACTTATAAAAGAATCTCCTGCGAAGCTGGTGGAGCTGATGAGAATACCCGGACTTGGGGCAAAGATGGCAAAACAACTAAATGAGAAGCTCGGAATTGCTACTATTGAAGAATTGGAAAAAAAGTGCGAAGAAGGGAGATTAAGAGATTTGGAAGGAATGGGTATAAAGACTGAAGAGAAAATTCTTAAAGGCATAAAACAATATAGACAAAGATGCGGGAGATATAAATTATCAGAAGCGTTACCCTATGCACAAACAATTGTAAATATATTAAAAGATATAAAAGAAGTAGGAGAAGTAAATGTTGCAGGGAGTTTAAGAAGAATGAAGGAAACCATTGGAGATATAGATATCCTGGTAATTGGTGGAAATCCTTCTATAGTTATGGATACTTTTACTTCTATGAAAGAAGTAAAAGAAATATTAGCTAAAGGTGATACTAAATCCAGCGTAGTTTTGAAATCTGGTATTCAGGTAGATGTAAGAGTTCTAAAACCAGAAAGCTACGGGGCGGCTTTATGCTACTTTACTGGCTCTAAAGAGCACAATATCGCAATAAGAGAAATAGGTAAAAAGATGGGGCTAAAAATTAGTGAATATGGTGTATTCAATGTTAAAAGTAGCAAACAAACTGCTGGAAAAACTGAAGAGGAAGTGTACAAATCAGTAAAGTTATCATTTATTCCACCTGAAATAAGAGAAAATACAGGAGAGATAGAAGCAGCAAAGAAAAATAAACTACCAAAGCTTATTGAACAAAAAGATTTAGCAGGAGAACTTCATATTCATTCCAGCCATAGTGACGGAGGTCATACTATAGAGGAAATGGCAAAAGCTGGTAAAAATTTTGGGTATTCTTACATCGCTATAACTGACCATTCGAAAGCATTAAGAATAGCTAATGGTTTAAATTCAGAGCGACTTTTAAAACAAATTGAAGAGATAGAGAGAATAAATAAAAGAATAAAAGACTTTTATATACTAACCGGAATAGAGGTGGACATATTATCTGATGGTAGTTTAGATCTTCCGGATGAAGTGCTCTCAATGTGTGAAGTGGTTATAGCTGCAATTCATTCAAAATTTAATATGAAAAAAGCGGAGATAACTAAAAGAGTTTTAGATACAATAGATAATAAAAATGTAAATATAATAGCACATCCTACAGGAAGACTTATAAATGAAAGAGAGGCTTATGATATAGATTTGGAACAAATAATGATAAAGGCTCAAAAGCATAATGTTGCTTTAGAGCTTAATTCATTTGCGGATAGATTAGATTTAAATGATGTCCACTTAAGACAGGCTAAAGAATTAGGTGTCAAAGTGGCTATATCTACAGATGCACACAATACTATGCAACTTTCACATATAAAATATGGTATTGCAACTGCTAAGAGAGGCTGGATTGAACCAGGGGATGTAATAAACACCTATCCCCTGAATAAACTGAGGAAGTTTTTGATTCGCTTCGCTCATTCTACAGATTAGCGCAGATTTTTTCCGCTCTGTGTTATTTACGGAAATGAAAAAAGAACAGGCAAAAAGAGAGATAGAAGAATTGAGAAAAAAGATAAATTATCATAACTATAGATATTATGTACTAAATTCTCCTGAAATATCAGATATAGAATACGACAGCTTGATGCGTAAACTTCAGGAACTTGAAAAGACATTCCCTGAGTTTATAATCACTACCTCACCTACTCAAAGAGTGGGAGCTGTGCCACTTGAAAAATTTGGAACTGTTATACACAAAATACCTATGTTAAGTCTATCTAATGCTTTTAATGAACAAGAAGTAATTGAATTTGATAAACGGATAAAGAAATTCTTGGGCACAGATAAAGAAATAGAATATGTAGCAGAACCTAAAATAGATGGATTAGCTGTTTCTTTATCTTATGAGAATGGAGAATTTAAATTAGGCTCTACCAGGGGAGATGGATTTACTGGTGAAGATATAACACAGAATTTGAAAACTATTAAAAGCATCCCTCTTAAATTGATTGAAGGGAGCGAATTGCTTCCAAAAAAATTAGAAATACGTGGAGAAGTATATATGAGTAAACTTGCTTTTAAAAAGTTAAATAGGGGAAGAGAGAGAAATGGCGAGAGTCTATTTGCTAACCCCAGAAATGCTGCGGCTGGCTCTTTAAGGCAACTGGATGCAAAAATAACCACCCAGCGGGAACTTAATACATTTTGCTATGGAATTGGGGAAGTAACTGGGAAAAAATTTGATACACAATGGGAAATACTAAATAAATTATCTAAGTGGGGAATTAGAGTAAACCCTGATATAAAAAAATGTCTCAATATAAAAGAAACTATTGAATTTCATAAACAATTAGAAGATAAGAAAGAGAGGCTGGATTATGAGATTGATGGAGTAGTGTTTAAAGTAAATAAAATAGTTCTGCAAAAAAAATTAGGAGAGATTTCAAGAAGTCCTCGTTGGGCAATTGCTTATAAATTCGATCCTTCACAGGAGACTACGAGAATAAAAGATATAAAAGTTCAGGTGGGACGAACAGGAGCACTTACACCAGTAGCAATACTGGAGCCAGCAGAAGTCGGTGGAGTTATAATATCCAGAGCCACTTTGCACAATCAAGATGAGATTAATAGAAAGGATGTCAGGATAGGAGATACAGTAATAGTTCAAAGAGCTGGAGATGTAATACCGGAAGTGGTTAGTGTAATAAAAAGTAAACGTCAAGGCAATGAGAGACCATTTAAAATTCCTGATAGATGTCATATCTGTGGCTCTAAAGTATCGAGAGATCCTGACGAAGCTGTATCTCGATGTATTAATATTTCCTGCCAAGCAAGACTAAAAGAGGCTATTAAACATTTTGCATCAAAATCTGCAATGGATATAGAAGGATTAGGTAATAAAATTGTCGAGCAACTTACAAATGAAGGACTAATAAAAAATATTTCTGACATTTATAATCTAAAAATAGAAAATTTATTAAAATTAGAAAGATTTGCTCAAAAATCAGCTCAAAATTTAATAGATTCTATAAATAAAAGCAAAAAGGCTACTCTGCCAAAATTTATATACGCGTTAGGAATTCGCCATGTAGGAGAGCATATTGCCAGAGTATTAGCAGAAAATTTTCTAAGTCTGGATAAATTAATGAAAGAAGATGAAGATGAGCTTTTGCAGATTAATGAGATAGGCCCTAAGGTAGCAGTAAGTATAACAAGCTTCTTTAAAAATAAGAAAAGTGCACAACTTATAGATAGCCTTCTTAAAAGTGGCATAATTTATTCTGAAGTAAAACCTAAAGTAAAAGACAGATTGAAAGGTAAAATATTTGTATTTACCGGAACACTTAAAGAATTTACCCGAGACCAAGCTAAGGAAAAAGTAGAACAATTCAGCGGAAAGATATCATCTTCAGTCAGTTCAAATACAGATTATGTAGTAGAAGGGGGAGAATCAGGCTCAAAATTGGACAAGGCGAAAAAGTTAGGAGTAAAAATTATCAGTGAAGCAGAATTTAAGAAGCTAATTAAGTAGTTTTACACAAAACAAGCAAGACCTAAAATGTGTAATTTAATGGAACTCTTTTCCGACCGCGTAGGTCGGACAGAGTTTATATTTTTCTATCAGCTCTTTGGTATTTGTTACTTTGAGTTCTTTGAATAGAAATGTAAATTTCTCTTCCAGCTCTATCCCTATATTATCTCTTGTCTCTTGAGGCAAATTCATTAATTCTTTTTTAAACGGACCAAAGGCTTTCTTTCTGGTTTTGTATATAAATTGTTCTTCAGTCTGTTCTGACTTTCTTTCAGAAGCCAAATTCTCTTTTATCCAACTATACATCTTTTGCCTTAAATCTTCTGGAAAATATTTGCTTTCATATACTATATTCTGAAATTCTGTAGCCAAATGAACTTCTGCAGTTTCAACTTCAGGAAATTTATGGAAGGCTTCCGGTGGAAGAGTTGATGCACCATGTTGAACGCAACCAGCTAAACCATATTTTCCCTTTGCCAGTTTAGATAAATTTTTTAATGTATCAAAATCTAATTTTACATCTGCAATACTTCCATCAGGTAAGACTACTCCACCATGATCGGTTCCAGTTTGAACACTTATCTTATTTATTCCCACTGAGTTACCCAGGTTACTTCGGTAACCTTCCATAAAAGCCTCTAATTCTTCCGGGGTAGAGTTCTTCCCTCCTACTTCACCAATTTCACCACCTATAGAGATTTGGATTCCCTCTGGCTGAATCTGACGAATAAATCTTGTAAGTTCACTACAAACTTGATAGTTTAGACTTTGTTGTTCGTTTATGGATTCTTTTTCTAAATCTACTAATGTTGAACTATCAATATCAATGTTATAAAAACCTGCAGCAATTGCCTCTTTAATTAAATCCTCCAATTGGCTAATTTCTATTTCTCTATCTTGTCTAAATTTTTTAGCCTTCACTTGAAAATGGTCTCCTTGCATAAATATTGGTCCCTTAAAACCTTCTTTAATACAAGCAGCAAGACATAATCCAGTATATTCTTTAGGTCTTTGTTTGGTATAGACAATTTCTGAGCGTGCAATTTCAAAAATAAAAGCCCCAATATTTAGTTTTAAACAGGAGCGAATTACTGCCCTTGCTACATCATAAGTAAGGCAACGCAGGTTCATCGCTGGAGTTGTAAAACCACCCACTTCACCTTTTCCTATTGCAATATAAAAATCATGAATAGAAGAAGGAATTATGCCTTCTTCTAAAGCTTGCTTCTGGATGATTTTAAAACAAGTCTCTTTAATTTGCCCATCAGGATTTAACGAAAGGTTCTCCACTAATTCATCCAAGAATTTTTCTTTAATAAGATTTCTGTTTTTTAATTCTATATTCCCGTTAGATATCTCAACAGACTGTTTTAGATTATCAATTAATTGAGCAAAATTATCATAGAGCATTCTTTATCCTCTCTCTTTAACATCGAATATTTGATTTCTTATTCGGTTTATGGTTTTCGGTTATCGGTTTATTTTTGCACTAACCGCGAAACGCAAACCGCTAACCGTTTCTATCAATAATTAATCTTTTGGTGCTTGTAATTTCAAAGAATGTTAATTTTTATTCTTCAACTATTATAGCCTCTAAAGGACAATCTTCCATAGCTTGTTTACTGCATTCTATCGCATCTTCTTGAATTACATCTACTTTAACTTCTACCTTATCATCCGAAAGTTCAAATACCTGTGGACAACTATCAGTACATAAACCACACCCAGTACAAAGTTCTTTATCCACTATAGCTTTCATAACACACCCCCTTGAATAAGTCCCGACGATTCTCGTCGGGACGAATTGGACCCCTACCCAACATCTCAAAAACACCACTATTGAAACAGCTGGGGCAAACCCAACCAGCATCCGCCTGAGGCGAATGTCTGCATTTGTTAGAATAATAACAAGTCTCTATTTTGTCAAGCTATTTAATGAGATTTGATGAGATTTCTGAAAAAGTCATTAAAAATGCAGAAATCTCTGATTACAAGATTTTCGGCGAACCTCGCTCGCCTCTCGGCGAAGCCGAGGGCTGAAGACGAAGTAAGATTTCTATTTCTAAATCATTTTGTTCAATTGTGAAATTATCTGCTTTGCTTTGCCCTCATTATCTTCGGTTACCCAAATTTTCCCAAATCCTTTCTGTAAAATATAAATCCCATTATATGCAGAATCATCAAAAGTTTGAGAATGTATATCTATCTTGTATTGATTTAAAATACATTTTATTTTAGTAAATTCTACAATATTATTCGCAGTATAGACACAGACCATATTTTCTTTTCTATTTTTATCCATATTTTAAAGTTAACCTTGACAAAATTCTTTGTTTATTATATCATTATACTTGGAGGAAAAAATTATGAATTTGGATGAACTTTGGGAAAAGGCTCTTAATAATACGCAAATTTTACGTTCTCGCTTATCTAATCTCTTCACTTTTGAGGCTACTCAGCTTCCATATATATTCTTAGCTGAATCCAGTGTAAATTTAGGAGATACTGTATTAAGAAAAGGTAAAGTTTATGCTGATAAACCATTAATAATACTACCGAAAAATTTTCCCCAATTTGAAGGGTTTAAGTTTAAAGAAGACTTTGCAACAGACCAAGAGCAGGTTAGAACATTTCTCTTAATGAGAGGCATGAATCTCCCTTCCCTAAAATACAGCAATTTAACTTATAAATTAGATATTTATGAAGGAACTCTAAATAAAGCAACTGATGAACTTAGCAAAGAGTTAGAGAAAAAAGAAGATGTGCATACAGGTTTAATTACTGGACCAGAAGAAGCCTGGCAATTTTCTATAATTATCTATGTATCTACATTAGCAGCAAAATCTATGTCTTCAGATATAATAAATTTATTTAACAAATACAGAAAGAAAAAATAATTTGATAATTATTTTTACCCCGTTAAAAATTTTAATATACCCTTTATGTGGCGATATTTCTAACGAGGTTTTCTCTGCAGTAGCCTACCAGTTCTTTCAAGTCCTCTTCCAAAGAAAGTTATCCCCCTACCTATAAGATGAAAAACACCTACCGCATCTTTCCCTATTGCATGGGTTATTTCTTTCACCTCTCCAATAAAATCATAATCTCCTCTTCTATTTGCATGGTACCGACTTCTAATTGCCCTGGTAGTACTACAACCAAATCCAGATAGGATTAAACTGGCAAAAATTAGAAATATTAGAACTCGATTAAATTTAATTTTCTTTTTCTTCATTTCTCATTTAAATAACAGTACTATGTTAAAATTTAGCCTTTTTTTGATTCTTCCCTGTGCCCTTTAACGAGCACATAACTTAGAGAGTGATAGCGAAGCTAAGTTATAAGTGCGAGTTAACCCCTCACTCAACAAAAAGTTGAGTGAGGGGTAAATTCAGCCAGCAGACTTATGTTCGCTCGCTCCGTAAGTCTGGGCTTCATTTAGGGGTATAAGATACAAAAATTTAATGCGTTGTCTTTAAGATACGCACTGATATCTATGGGAGAATATCTGTGTGTATCTATTTTTAACAAAGTCCTATAAATAATATAAATCATTTTTTCTACTCTCTACTATTTAAAATAGCCTGTTGTAATTTTACTCCATATACCTTGAGTTTTCAAGATCAATTCTGCCAGCTCTCTCACAGCACCTTTTCCACCAGGATTCTCAGTTATATAATCACAACATTCTTTTACTTCTGCTGGGGCTTCTGGAACACTAACTGAAAATCCAACTCGGTTTAAAACACCTAAGTCAATTAAATCGTCACCAATAAAGCAAATCTCGTCATCTTGAAGCCTAAATTTCTTTTTTAGTCTTTCATATATTTTGAGTTTAGATGTAGCACCCTGGTAGACACGAATCACTCCCATATCCATAGCTCTTCTTTTAATAATCCTGGAAGATTTAGCAGTAATTATTATACTACGTATACCAGCACACTTCAATAGATAAACACCGACTCCATCCTTAACATTGAAAAATTTCAATTCATCACCATAATCACCATATACTATCCGTCCATCAGTTAACACACCATCAACATCTAATATTAAAAGCTTAATATTTTTTAATTTTTCATCTATTTTCTTATTGGGAAATTTTGAATTTTGATTTGTCATTTTGATATTTATTTATACTAATCCAGCTTTTAAAAGGTCCTGTACATCTAATAAACCTACTGGTCTATTATTGCTATCAACAACGGGCATCTCATCTATTTTACTCTCTTGCAAAATTCTCAAAGCTTCAACTGCTAACCTATCTTTTTGAATAGTAGTTGGATTGAATGTCATTACTTGACTTACTCTCTTTTTCAACAAATTTGAATCTTTCTCAATATGTCTACGTAGATCACCATCAGTAAATATTCCAGCAAGTTTTCCTTTTGAATCCACAACAGTTGCGGAA
Source organism: uncultured Planctomycetia bacterium (assembly GCA_964404995.1). Classification (GTDB taxonomy): domain Bacteria; phylum Omnitrophota; class Gorgyraeia; order M55B152; family CAYOMG01; genus CAYOMG01. The sequence continues at coordinate 10,988 of CAYOMG010000014.1, forward strand.
CCTGCCCTGGCGCCAGTAATTGCTAATAGAACCTCTTTAATAGTTTTATTCTTATTTACGATAGGGTGAGCATTACCAGTACGCATAATATTTTCCACTTGCAAAAGAAGTTTTTTCCCTAAACTACCTCCCGGATGGAAAAAAGCATAGTCTTTTACTTTAAATTTTCTTTTCTCATGTAGAGCTATAGCTAATGCATCACCCATGGCGAGCATTGCAGTGGTACTCGCAGTAGGAACAAGTCCTAACGGACAAGCTTCTTTTTTTATACTAATATCTAAAACTATATCGCTATATCTTGCCAAATGAGATTTAACATTACCTATCAAAGAGATAAGCTTCGTTCCAATCTTCTTTATTATAGGAAGTAGTTTTATAATCTCTTCTGTCTCTCCACTATTAGAAAGAGCAACTACCACATCTTCTTTAGTAACACGACCTAAATCTCCGTGAATTGCTTCGGCTGGATGAAGGTATAAACTTGGAGCTCCTGTAGAAGATAATGTAGCTGATATCTTCTGGGCTATAATCCCAGGTTTACCCATTCCAGTCATTATTATTCTCCCTTTACACTTGTACATAGCTTCTACAGCTTGCTTAAAATTTTTATCAACTTTAGGAATTAAGCTAAGAATGGCTTCAGATTCAATTTTTAAAACTTCTTTTGCTCGATTAATAGACATCTTTTCCTTGCCATCCATTAAATTATCCGATTCAGAAGTCAGAAGGCAGATGTCAGAAGGCAGAAGTCAGATTTTTCTGTTCTCTGTCTTCTGTTTTCTGTCCTCTGATTCTATGAGTATTTTTTACCAATCCATCTATCTGTTTTACTATACTTATTATCTCCTTTAACTGATTAAAATCTATCATATTTGAACCATCTGATAAAGCACTATCTGGATTTTTATGTATTTCAATAAATAGACCGTCACACCCGACAGCAACTGCAGCTCGACACAAACCCGACACAAATTCTCTCTGACCACCAGAAATCCCTCCTTTTGCACCTGGAAGTTGCACGCTATGTGTTGCATCAAATATTACAGGAAAGCCAAAACGAGCCATAATTATTAAAGCTCTCATATCAGTTATTAAATTATTGTACCCGAAACAGGTTCCACGTTCAGTGAGCATTATATTATGGTTACCTGTTGAGAGTACTTTCTGGATACAATATTCCATATCCCAGGGAGCTAAAAATTGACCCTTTTTTATATTAATTGGTTTATTAAAAGAAGCCGCTTCTATTATTAAATCTGTCTGACGAGAAAGAAGTGCTGGTATCTGAATTATATCTAAAATTTTACTTGCTGACTCTATTTGTTCCCGACAATGAATATCACTTGTTACAGAGACACTAAATTCCTTTTTAATGCGTTCCAAAATAGCTAATCCTTTTTCCATACCTACTCCACGAAAAGATTTAATAGAGGACCGATTAGCCTTGTCAAAACTGGCTTTAAATATAAATGGGATATCTAATTCTTTAGTAATTCTAACCAAGTCTTCAGCAATTTCCCGGCAGACTTTTTCACTTTCTATAACACATGGACCTGCAATCAAAACCAGAGGGAAATTTCCACCAATCGTAATATTACCTATCTGAAGCTTTTTAGACATATGCTTTTGTTTGTATGGAAGGAATAAAGCAGGTTTATTCCTTAGCGGGATGAAATCCTATTTTCCCTTTAGGCTTTTCTGGTAGCGAGACCATTAATTTCCGGATAAGTTGAAAGACAGCCTGAATCTCCTCATCCTTTTTCTCCATTCTTTTTTCTATTAGGCTTAATCTATAAGCCAATTCTTTATGAGTGGCTATCATCTCTTTAAGCCTGACAAAGACACGCATAATAGCGATGTTGACTTGGATAGCCCGTTTACTTCGCAATACACTGGAAAGCATAGCCAAGCCCTGTTCTGTGAAAGCATAATCGAGCTAACGTCTGCCACCT
>CAYOMG010000015.1:0-12871 GCA_964404995.1 uncultured Planctomycetia bacterium
TTTTTAAAATAGGCTTCTCCTAAGAGACGGTGAATCTCCACTATGCTCGGATCAATATCCCTTGTCCTTTCATAAGCCTGAATTGCCCTACCCAGAAAACCTCTCTGACTATAGATATGACCTAAATTAAGGTAGGCTAAGGCATTATTCGGGTCTAACTTAATTGCCCTTCTGTAGTGACGAACTGCCTTTCTCCACAAGCCTTTTTCTTGAAAACAACGGCCTAAATTAAAGTGAATCTCAGGATCATCAGGTTGAATCTTCAGCGCTTTTTTATATACCTCGACTGCCTCTTTTAAATCGTCATTCAAGTAATAAGCTAAGCCTAAATTTTTAAGTATAAAAACATCATCAGGAGAATTCCTTAAAGCCTTCCTATACTCTTCAATTGCCTGCGGGTGTCGGCCTAAATCTTTATAGATAACTGCTAAATTTAGAGTTGGCAGAGTTGACTCAGGAAAGAGCTTTTGGGCTTTCCTATATTTCAAAATTGCTTCTTCCAACCTGCCCTCATAATATAGAGAGGTGCCTGAATCCAATAGAAAATTCAAGTCTGACGCCTCTATTTTGCTCACCGCCAAAATTCCAAAAAGTAACCAACAACCAACAACCAGTAACCAGAAAATCTTTAGTCTGGTTTTTGTACTCTGGTATCTGGTTACTATTGACATCTATTTTCTCCTTGTAAACCCCGTTAGGGATAGTTTGCCGAAGGCAACCGTCAGACACCTGCCTGCCCTGTAGCTCGCCATAGGCGATGGTATGGGGTGGCGTCTTATCTCTAACGGGGTAAAATACTATCTTGATATCTGCACAGCAAGAGCCTGTAATGCTTCAACTCGTTTCCCTACCGGTGGATGGGTGCTGAAAAGGTTAGCTATCCCTCCTCCAGTTAATGGGCTAACAATAAACATATGGGCGGTAGATGGGCTAGCCTGCATTGGCTTACGACTGACCATACTATGTAGTTTCTGTAAGGCATTGGCCAATGCTAAAGGTTTACCACAAAGTCTCCCTGCTCGCGCATCAGCGTCATACTCTCGTGAGCGGGATATAGCCATCTGAATTAACATTGCTGCTATGGGCGCTACTATCGCCGTAGCTAATAGGCCAATCATCCCACCACCTCGTCCCCTGCTCCCACGTCCTCCACCAAATATAGCAGCAAATCTGGCAAAGTAGGCTAACATTGAGATGGCGCCAGCAATAGTAGCAGCAATTGATGCAATCAAGATATCCCGATTTCCAACATGTGCCAATTCATGAGCAATCACTCCCTCTAATTCATCCTGATTCAAGGTGCTTAAGATGCCCTGGGTTACCGCCACTGCCGCATGCTGAGGGTTTCTTCCCGTGGCAAAAGCATTAGGAGTTTGGCTGGGAATAATATAAACCTTTGGCATGGGCAAATTTGCTTTCTGGGTTAAGTCAGTAACCATTTGATACAACTGAGGAGACTCCTGTTGAGATACCTCTTTTGCCTTATACATCCTCAGGACTATTTTATCCGAAAACCAGTAACTAACCCCGTTCATTACCAAAGCAATAATAAACGCCACTTTCATCCCCCCAGGACCTCCAATCAACCTTCCGATAAATATCAAAAGCAAAGTCAGTACAGTCAACAACATCCCTGTTTTTAAAGTATTCATAGTCTTTCACCTCCGGAGTGCAAGCTAAGTAAACCTGTCTTGCACTAAATATATTAAATATTAAAGTTTAAATATTGAAATTACATATAAAATGTAAATTTATTCTCCCTTTTTTGAATTCAATTCGCATTTTGATTTTCACATTTGACTAATGGGGTTGGGTGAGTATTTACTCAAACCCTTTACGATCGCTGGTACTGGTTAGCCTGATAAATGAAGGCTTCCAGACGAGTGGTAGCATTAGTCTGTTCCAAGCCATCGTAAGCTATGGTCAGACAGGGAATGTCGTTATAATCCTCGCAGAATCTCTTGAGGGCGGCAATAGTAATCATTCCCATAAGACAGGTAAATGGCATAACATTGACAATTCCTGATAGCCCCTTTTTAACATAATCAACCGACTTGCCTAAACTGAGAGCTGATTCTCCAAACCAGGAGGGAAGATAGGGACTTGCGTTTCTCCAAATCTCTTTTAGATGAGGTTCTTCCCCATTCACGGAAGTATCAGCTACTAAGCGGGCAAGCCGCCTCTCAGAGCATTGTTGAAATTTATCCCTGAGTGAAACAGACAAGCAAGAACGATAATCTTTCATCAGCCAGCTATATAATTTGAGAACGCCATTAATGTGGAAGAGCCATTCGGCAAATGGAGGCATCCAGACCTCCCCTCCCAACCTCTCCACCTGACTCACTAAGTAATCGTTGCTAAACTTATTAGTGCGGACGAATATTTCTCCCACGATGCCAATTTTAGGTTTTTCGCCTTTTCTATAAGTTTTAATTTCCCTAAAAGCTTTTCCGGCTTCTTTAAGAACCTTAGCTAAACTTCTCTTCTCCCTGAGTTTCTGGCAAACATTATTGAGACAGTCTTGATACATTTTTCCCGTTTCTCCTTTATTAACCTCATAGGGCCGATATTCACGTGCCATCTTATCGAAAAGGTCAACAGCTACCACCCCATCCCACATCCGGGCAAAATCCCAACCGCGAAGTCCCAGATCATCCTTATACATATTCTTATTACCCTGATTGGGAGCAAGAATAGGAACATCTTCGCAACCTAACTCATCAAGGATTATTCTCTGGAGTTTATGATACTGCCCAAACCGGCAGGGGCCATTGGCCGTAGGCATAAAGAAGGCCGCTTTCCGGGGGTCGAAGCCCGGTTTCTTGACTATCTTCACCATATCACCGGTAGTCAAAATGCAGGGATAACATTCTTTTCCCGAGGTAAACTTTCTTCCCCATTTCAGGGTCTCGGCATCTGACTCAGGAAAAACTTCCGCGGGCACGCCGTGGGACTCAAGAACCGCCTTCCACACGAAGGCGTGGTCTCCCATCCAGGGTATGTAGACAGTACGTTTCGACTCTTTACTAAATGGAGTCTCTTTTTTTCTCTTAGACTCAAATGCCTCTTTTACCTTAACATTACTTAAACTATCTAAGAAGGCTTCGCAACGAGTTATAGCGCCCACATCAGCGCTATGTTCGTCTATCTCAATTTGGAGATAAGGCTTATCTCCGAGCCTTTCCTGGAAGAATCTGGAGATGAAGGAATCCGGCCCACAGCCAAAATTGGTTATATAGAGCGCCTGCAGTCTTTTGTCCTGGTGGATAATCCTGGCGGCGTTAAGAATCTTCTGTCCATACCTCCAGTACATATCAGGAAAATCCATTGAAAGGTCAACTGTGTCCAGAGGGAGATAATCCATAGGAATAGGTAGAGCTCCTAAATCTCGCAGTTTCTTAGGAAGATTCAGGTTTATCCCGGTATCGCATCCATTATAGGGTCTGGAGACGATAACTACGGCGAACTTTTTTCCATCTAAGGAATTGAGAACTTCCCGGCCGCGAGCCTGGACAGCTTCGTAAAAACTCTCCTGAGCTTTCTCGGCGGCTCTAATAGCAATTTCCACCTGCTCCCCTTTCTTCCCTAAACTTTTTGCCAATCCTCTCAAGGAAGACTTGATTAATTTGCCCCCCCAGCCAAAAGCTAACACAGAGTCTATAATTTTGATCCCTTTCTCTTTCAAATCAATAGCCGAGCGAATAAAATAAGGAATCGCCTGAATATAAGGACAGGCAAAACTCTGCTTCATATTGAGATTGGTCTGCTTCATATTAATGATGTGGGGGAGAAAGATGTAATCAACCTTTTTCCTTATGAGATTGAGGACATGCCCATGAGCTACCTTAATGGGAAAACAGGTTTCAGCAACGACACTTTCCAACCCCTCGTGGATAGTTCTCTTGTTGGTGCGGTCGGAAAGCACAACCTCAAAGTCTAATTCCGCAAAGAAAGCCTGCCATAGTGGATATAATTCATGGAAGATAAGGGCGCGTGGTATACCAATCTTAGGTAAAAGATGATGAGCGGAGGAGGGGCGGCGATGAGCACTGAGAAGAAGCTTTTCCCGTTCAGCAAATAAGTCAGGAATATCATTTGTTTTCTTCTCTCCACCAACATTGTACTTTTCACATCGGCTCCCATAAAAGAGAGAACTTTCATTCTCAATCATTACTTCCCTGACTTCGCAATGGTTAGGGCAGTCGGAACATTCGAAAGAACGAAGTTCATACTTAGCTCTGGCAATGTTTTCAAACCCCTTAAAGCGACTCACATTCTCTTCAGCTTTCGACTCCAAACTCTTAACTTCTTTATTTTCCTGGGCACATAAAGCCACTCCAATGGCGCCGGTGACATCGGTATTGGGAGGCACAGTTATTTTCTTGCCAAGCACCTTCTCAAAGGCAGCCACTACCCCCTGGTTAAGAGCCACTGCTCCCTGGAAGAATATCTTATTTCCAATCTTCCTATCCCCTACTACACGATTTAGATAATTTTCCACGATGGAATAAGAAAGGCCGGCCACTAAATCTTCTTTTCCAATACCTTTCTGCTGATGAGAAACGAGATTGGTTTCCATAAAAACAGTGCATCTTTCTCCCAGATGAACAGGACCTTTTGCCTCGAGAGCTAATCGACCAAATTCCTCCTTTATGTTTATTCCTACCTTTTCTGCCTGTTCCTCCAGGAATGAGCCGGTGCCAGCAGCACAGACTTTGTTCATCTCAAAGTCAACCACTACTCCTCCCTCTAATCCAATATACTTTGAATCTTGTCCTCCGATCTCAAAAATGGTATCCACTTTCGGATCTATAGCCGCCGCTGCGGTAGCCTGAGCAGTTATCTCGTTCTTGACGATATCCGCTCCTACGAAATCACCGATTAAATAACGACCCGACCCGGTGGTTCCCACTCCTCTTACCCGAAGACGCTCGCCCATTTCTTCTCCTATCTCCCTTATCCCCTGGCGCACTGCCTCCAAGGGCCTGCCAGCAGTCATCAGATAGCGTCTGGCAACTACCTTTCCTTCCTCATCTATGGCTACCACATTAGTACTGATAGAGCCAACATCTATACCTAAATAACAGTCTATAGTTGATAGTCCACCACGGTCCATAATCATAGACTGCTCTCTAACAGATGATAAGCAGCGAGTAACTGGTGATAAAGGCGACAATCCCTTATGAGTATCTTTGTAAGTTTTAAGATAATCCTCCAGACCGTTAAGTCCACGGAAGTTTCTTTCCTTACTCCTTTTTCCCTGAAGAATTAAACTCGCTCCGATAGCCCCCATAGAGGCATAATGTTTGGGGACGATCAGCTCTTCTTCGTTTACCTCTAAGACATCCTGGAAAGCCTTGACCATACCTCTATTAGCCGCCACTCCTCCCTGAAAAATGATTGGCCTTTTAAATTCCTTTCCTTTCCCTATGCTGCTCTTGAAATTTCTGGCCATAGCATAGCAAAGTCCGGCCACGATGTCATAATCGGGAGCAGCTTCCTGTTGAAGATGAATCATATCGGTTTTAGCAAAGACACTGCAACGTCCGGCAATACGAGGAGGGTTCTGGGACTTGAGGGCCAATCTGCCAAACTCTTCCTCAATAGAGAGACCTAAACGGGTTGCCTGTTGGTCCAGAAATGAACCTGTTCCCGCCGCACAAATGGTATTCATAGAAAAATCTTTAATGATACCAGTGGATTTAAGAATAATTAGTTTAGAATCCTCGCCTCCGATGTCAATTATCGTCCGTACCTGGGGATAAAAATGCTTCACGGCCCGAGCCTGAGCAATGATCTCATTTATGAACTCAGCCCCAATAAGCTCAGCAATTAGTTTTCCTCCTGAGCCGGTAACCGCTACACGCTCTATTCTCTCTTGAGGGTAACGCCTGAGGACTTCGTTCAAAACCCTAAGAGCTGTCCGAACCGGTTGCCCGAACATACGGGTATAATGCTCCTCAATGACTTCTTCCTTCTCATCAATAAGAACAGTATTCAAACTAACTGAACCTATATCTAACCCAATATCTATTTTCTCTTTCTCCTTTGACATTTTTCTCCTCTCCTCAAATCGGTAAATACAAGACAAAGCAAAACAATTTCTATTACCACATATGGCACAAGTATCCTCTTATTTAACTTCCTTTCTTTGTCAGAAATTATACTATGTATTTTTAGACTTTGCAAGTAAAACAACAAAATTTTAGGCTGGCTTTGAGGAGTCTTATATTTAAAAATCAGACTTTATTTTATAGATTTCAATCCTTATTACTTGCCCTGCGGTTCACTGAAAACAATGGTATGTGATTTTAATGGAAAAAATAGTAAGTTTTTTATTAACTTTCATTAAATTGGAGATTGTCAGATGCCAGCAATTTTACACTGGCAAAATTTACATTTTCCATTTATTATATTATTGCTTAATGCCAAGAAGTGGGTGCGGTGAATTAATCTCTGAGCACATTCAACAGCGACCATTTTTAATTTCATATTTACGGATAAAAGAAGTTGTTAAAGGCAATTTGAGGAATGTGCTCTGCTTAGTTGACAGAGCGCCATAATAACCCTATTCCCCAAAGACCTGGGTAGCATAAATATAGAACTCAACATCCTCGTCTCTCCAGCTTCCCGGGGCAAGTCCGGCCTTGCGACAGAGTTGCTCTAAAGTTTCTTCTCTATCCCAGCCCTGCTGGAGAGGCACATGGGGAAGAAATGTCGCTCCATGTTGGCCCTTTCGCATAATAATTCCATGTTTGCCTACCTCATATTGGCTAACATCATCAATCTTTACTAAACCAGAAAGATACACGGAGAGTTCTATTTTAATATTTTTAATCTCTTCTTGTCTTAATTTAGGAAATCGCCTATCAAAGAAGGCTGCAGCAATAGCCATCTCAGGAACTAACTGATACAACGGTTTATCAGATTCATGAGTTCCAATACAGCCTCGCAATCTTCCGTCTTTGTAAATAGTAACAAATACACCCCGTTTTTCGTTTAAGATCTCCTGTTCTTCAGGGCTAAATTTTGGTGTTGCCCCGGTTACTGCATATCCCTGAATAGCCTGGCGGGCAAATTGGAGAAGAAGCTTTTGGACCTCTTCACTCAAAGGCTCAAATGTTTCTATCCCTGGACTCTCTGGAGGGACATCTCTAACTGGTTCTGTAGCTGGCTCTGCGAGTTCCTGCCGAGGAGCAGTTATAGCCATTGCCGCATAGCCCACCACCCGGGACTTATCTCCAAAAGGAACATCTCCAGAGTTGGCATATTTCAACAATGTGACTTGGTCTGCGCCTAATTTTTCCGCTATTAACATAGTAGTTACTGTAGCTGCACCGCCACAGAGCTCATATTCACCTCTCTGCAACCCTTCAAAAAGCAACTCCCCATCTAATTTTCCCATTGCTAAAATTGCTCTTCTATCAATTTCTATTGCCTTCTCATAGGGATGAAAGTGGGACAAATCCGTAGAAGCGATAAAGAGGACATTTTTACCCTTTGTATGCTCAATAAGCGCATCCCTCAAAATTTTACAAGTTTCCAGGGAGCGTTCTCCCATTATTATGGGCACAATCTTAAAATCTTTAAGCACAGTTTGTAAAAAAGGTAGTTGCACCTCCAGTGAATGCTCCCTTTTATGGGCTTGGGGGAGAAAGCGTATTTTTTCGTTCTCATTTATAAGTCTTTCTGCTAAAATTCTATCTACCTTCACATCTCCTAATGGAGTGCGATAGGCAGAATAGTTCCCAATAGAAACACCAGGAAACCGAACCCGGTGACTGTCACCGATTAAGATAATAGTATCAAACTCTTTTCCTTCTAACTGCCTATAAGAATGAGCCGCAACATAACCCGAGAAAACAAAACCAGCATGAGGAACAACTAAAGCAATCAACTCTCCGTTTAACTCCATTGGGTTTACTTGCTCTAAAAAACCATTTACCATCTTCTTTAGATCTTGAGCCCGAGCAGGATAGAAAGTCCCTGCTACTGCCGGTTCTCTTATATCTTCTGCTACTAACTCTTGAGAGAAACCTAAAAATGATACTACTAAAAACATAACAACAAAAGACAGTTTCAAGCACATATTAACCTCCTCAATGAGCACATAACTTACGGAAGCGAAGCTTAGGTAAGTTATAAGTGCGAATTGATCCCGCCGAGCGTATAAAAATTATCGCAGAGAATTTTTATACAGATTGCGAGACGGGATACTTCCATTCAATGAACTCACAACTTACGCGACTGAAAGGCCCCGAGAAATCCAGAGGATTTCCGGGATTAAGTCCCCGAAATTTCAAAGAAATTTCAGGGGAAGTGTAAGTTGTATGAGTGAATTGATCCCGCCGAATGTGCCAAAATTATAGAATAGAATTTTGGTACATTTTACCCTCTGGAATTTCTCCGAAATTCCGAGGACTCAGTCCCGGGAATGCTTTGCATTCCTCGGGGTGAGGCGGGAAACATAACTTAATTCTTTTGCTCGTTCACTGGGGAATTGAGATATCCAGTATTTGAACCTCCCCAATGCTTGAAAGAGGCTTATCGAAAGCCTCGGGATTACCAACCACGAGCAGAGTAAGTTTATCCGGTTTCAGATGAGTTTGGGCTACCCTTAAGATATCCTCTTTTGTTACCACCTTTATACCTTCAATTAGCCGGTTTATATAATCTGGTGGATATCCATAGTATTCATAACGCATAAGCCGTCCAATTATCTCATCTTTTGTATCAAACCAGAATGGATAAGTATTTAAGATACCTTCTTTACCAACTTTGAGTTCTTCATAACTTACTTTTTCCTGCCGTATTAGTTCAATCTCTCTTTTCATCAAAGTTATTGCCTCAACAGTGCGCTCTGAAGAAGTCTGGGCAGTAGCAATAAAAAGACCGGGGTAATCAAATTCAGCTGCCTGCCAAGCCCAGATTTCATAAGCAAGCCCTTCCTCCCCACGCAGATGACGGCTAAATCTTGAATGCCAGCCAGCACCCAATATTCTACTCATCACTATTGAGGCAAAATAATCAGGGTCATCACGTCTCATACCTAAATGACCCATTACGATAACAGATTGTGTTGCCTCTTTTCTGACTACTAAGTTTACCGAGGCAACCGCTACCTCATCAATCTTGGGTTTCTTAGCAAATTCCATCTCCTCAAAATCCCAATCTCCAAATTTAGCTTCAATCTTTGCAAATATCTCTTCCTTGTCAAAATCCCCCCAGAGACCAAGAATAATATTATTAGGCTTAAGAAAGTTATTATGAAATGAGAGCAAATCACACCTCGTAATTCTCTCTATGGTCTCGTATTCTATAATCCGGGCATAGGGATTATCCCTTCCATAAACAAGTCTCCTAAACTCTCTCTGAGCGAGCTCCTCTATATGGTCATTTCTACGAGCGATTATTCCTCTTCTTTTAACTTTAGCAAGTTCTATTCTTTCCTCTTCAAAGAGAGGGTTTCTTAAAATATCACCAAATATAGTAAAGACTTCATTAAAATTATCTTTAAGAGAAAACCCGCTAACCCATCCCATATCCCACTCTATACCCACCTCTATCTGAGCTCCTACTCTCTCAAGCTCCATATCTATTTCATCTCCACTTTTCTCACCCGCTCCTCCTGTTCTCATAACTTCAAAGGTCATACTTGCCAACCCAACTTTTTCTTTGGGATCCCAGATAGAGCCCGTCTTCACAAGAGCACGGAAGTTGATAAGCGGCAGTTCCTTATCTTCCATCAGATACACCACCATCCCATTGTCCAGCTCTACTCTTGTATATTCGGGAACTTCAATCGGCCGCAAAGGAGGAAATTGCAAGCTTCGATAGTCTATTATTATCCTCTGACATCCAAGCAGACCAAAAAAGAGCAGAAAGATAATTGCTAAGTGCACAAAAAATTTATTCTTATACATTTTTAGATAAAACCGATTATAATTACAATAAGCGTTACGCCTACAAATACATATTTTGCCAGCGGCTGCCACCATTTTCCCAGGGGTGTTGTCGCCCCTTTATTTATCTCTTCTCTTGCTCGGCTTATACCAAAAAACCAGAAGAATGCCAAAGAGGCAAGAAGAGCAGAAATTGGACCACCGTGGGTATAAAATATCCTGAGAGCGAGATTCCATAAATCAGCAGTTACACTTAAAGGAGCAGCGCACAAAAATCCTGCCAGACCCACACCCAAGGTAGCTTTCCTCCTGCTTATCCCGAAACGGGTTATTAGTGCCTCAACGGGACCTTCAAGGATACTTATAGAGGAAGATATTGCCGCAAATATTAGTAAGGCAAAAAAGACTATGGCAAAGAAATATCCGCCAAACATTACCCGAAAAATCTGCGGCATAGTTATAAAAAGTAGTCCCGGGCCTGCCGCCGGGTCCAAGCCAAAGGCAAAGACAATTGGTAAAATCATAAGCCCTGCTAAGAAAGCTGCCGCTGTATCACCAATTACGGTATATATTGCGGCGCGGGGAATATCCTCCCTTTCCTTCGTATAACTTCCATAAGCAATAAGGATTGAGCCGAATATCGAGAGAGAAAAGAACGCCTGGGCTAATGCCGCTCTCCATGTTGCCGGTTTTAATAACATTGTCCAATCCGGAACTAAATAAAACTTCAGCCCATCTATTGCATTAGGAAGGGTCAAAGCCCTCACCACTAATATGAGTAAAAGTAGAAAAAGAGCAGGTAGCAAAAATCTACATGCTCTCTCAATACCTTTTCTTACCCCAAGTAAGACTATACCTACGGTAATCGCTACCGCTAAAAATGTCCAGAAAACAGTTTCTCTTCCCCATGCAAATTTTTCCCAGTAGATAGAAGCATCAACGAGCCAAAAAGTACCACTTATGGCAGATACGAAGTACCTGAGAACCCATCCAACTACTACTACATAGAAAGCGAAGGTTCCAAATAGCACCAGTATGGCTAACCAGCCGAACCACTGGCCAAAGACAAGCCCTGCCTTCTTAAAGGCAACCGGTGCGCCTCCGCGCTGACTTCTACCTAAACCAAATTCCATCATTACCCCGGTAAAACCAAGAATGGCTACAATAATGAGATAGGAAATTAAAAATGCCCCACCACCATGTGCGCCTGCTTGATAAGGAAACATCCAGATATTTCCTAACCCTACCGCAGAACCAACTGCAGCGAAAACGAGCCCCTTCCTACCACTCCAGCTTTCTCTTATCATAGTATTCAATTTGGTTCAACCATTCCAACAACCCTGTTCTGTGGAAAAAAGTAGTTATTTACTACCCTCTTTATATCCTCTCTGCTCACTTTCTCAATCTCTTCTAATTCTTTAAACATATTCCTCCAGTCACCTGTCACCGCTTCATGCCAGGCAAGCTCCCTGGCTATGCCTCTTCTGGACTTTAGTCCAAGAATAAAGTTAACTTCCATGCGAGCCTTTGCCCCTTCTAACTCTTCATCGCTTACAAATTCTTTCTTTAATCTTTCAATTTCTTCATAAATTAAAGTTTTCAGTTCTTGGTTTGTATAATCCCTTGCAGCTACCGCCCACAGATGAAACATACCTGGATATTTAGGCGTCCAGGACCAGGAGCCTGTGCTTATAGCAGCCATTTCTCTCTTCACCAGACGTTGATATAGCCTGGAGGTTCTTCCTCCACCCAGGATTTCTGCAGCAATCTCTAATACTATCTGGTCAGGATGGACAGCATTTACTGTATGATACCCTATTATCAAAATAGGCTCTGAATCCATCTTGACAGTAACCTTTCTCTCAGAAGCTTGAGGTGGTTCAACTGCTATAACCTCCGGCGGTCTTTCTCTCTCTGGAAACCTCCCAAAATATCTCTCTAATATAGGAATAATCTCTTCCAAGCAGACATCACCAACAATGGCAATTATTATATTGCAAGGTGTATAATGTTTGTCATAAAATCTCCTTACCTTAGCTCTGCTCATTTGTTCAAGATCGTTCATATGTCCGACTATAGGATTTCCATAAGGGTGTACCCTATAAGCAATTGCCCTGAATTCCTCCAGGAGCCTTCCCCAGGGACGATTTTCAACCATCATCCTTCGTTCTTCCTTGACAACTTTCAGTTCTTCATAAAATCCCCGCAGTACAGGATTTAATAATCGGTCGGATTCCAAAAGTGCCCATAACTCAAACTTATTGGAAGGAAGCTCAACCCAATAACAAGTAAAATCATAACTAATGTAAGCGCCAGGGCCAATAGCTCCGACTCTATCAAAGATCTGACCAAACTCATTGGTCTGAATAAATTTAGCTGCTTCAATTCTTGCTTTTTCAAACTCTTCTCGGATTTTTTCTATTCGCTGTTGAGCTTCACTCTCTCTTTTGGCTTTAAGCAATCTTTGATGAACACGATCTAACTTATCAAGAGCCCTTTTTTCAGCTCTCCAATTCTTTGTGCCGATAATCTCTGTCCCATTAAAGGCTAAATGTTCCAAAAGATGACCTATTCCTGTTTCTCCCATCTTTTCATTCACCGCGCCAACATCTACATGCACTTGAAAGGAAATAACCGGTGCAGAATGGTCTTGCAGAATTATAAACCGGATGCCATTTTTGAGTGTATATTCAGTAACTTTTTCCTTATAATCCTCATAGGCCCAGGAATTGTTAGTGTTAATAAATGGAATGGGGAACACCGTAATTGCTCCCATCAATCCCACAATCAAGCTAACGGCAATGCAAAAAGTCTTCCGAGTTAGAAAATTCCGGAAATTTTTTGTTGACAAAATCCACACCTCCCACTCCCACATTAAACAAAATAGGGACAGACACCTATTTATTATCTTTCCGCGGTCTTCCTTTTGGCTTTAATCTTAAGACTCTTTTTAACTTTTTTTCAAGTCC
>CAYOMG010000016.1:0-12761 GCA_964404995.1 uncultured Planctomycetia bacterium
GGACATCTATTCCTAAATCTATTACCTCAAATCCTGCCCCTTTCAGCATCATAGCCACTAGATTTTACCTATGTCATGCAAATCCCCCTTAACCGTTCCTATGACAATTTTTCCTGTAGATTCGATGCCTGCTTTTATTAAATACGGCCCTAATATATTAAAACCTTTTTGCATTGCTTTTGCTGATATTAAAACTTCCGGGATATAAATCTGGTTAGATTTAAATTTTTTACCAACTATATCCATACCAGCTATTAATGCTTTATTCAAAATATCCTTTACAGGGATGTCTCTGTCCAGGCATAAGTTAGTAAGTTTAACTACATTAACTGCATCCCCGGCTAATAGGTAATTTTTAATATCTTCGAAATATTTCTCCATTTTTACTGCCCAACTTATATTACAATAAAAATCTGTTACCTAATACTACACACAAACCCAAATTTCAAATACTACCAATAAGTACCAAATTTGGTAGTATTGGGATTTGGGATTTTCCCTTATTTTATCTTAGCTAAATCAGGCATATTGATTTTACGAATTACCAATCCCGTTAAAAGTTTCGGGTAAAAATAAGTAGATTTTTTGGGCATTTTATTTTGCATTTCTGCTATGGTTTTAACTTGTGATATTTTAACAGGTCTTAGAAAAAATGCTATATCAAAATTTCTACTATTAACCATATCTATTACCTTATCTATATTATGTGTATAATGAATATTTGCATTAGTTTCTTTAATTTTCAATATATTATTAAATATCAAATTATGCAATATCACCACATCTAACTTCCTATGATTTTTCATCTTAAAAATTTCTGTTATATTCTTTAGATCTCCACTGTTAGAAACTCTGTTCCTAATGGAGTCTTCTTTGGCTCTAAATTTTAATAAATAGTAATTATTTTCATAATACAATCCAAATGTACAAATTTGGGATTGATTTTCTAAATTGCTTAATAAATCCTCTTTGTTCAAAAATTTTCTTATTTCAAAAAATTTATTAATTCTCACAATTAAAGTATTTAGATTTTTTGTGTTTTTAACTACACGGTGCACAGGTAAAATTGTAACACTGTCGTCTTGCAAATTAGAGAAATACATTAGAACATAATTAAAATCGGAATTAGCATCTTTTAAAGAGTATGAGTATCCTCGTATAAATTTCCTGAATGCTATGGAAACTTCATATCTATGATGTCCATCGGCTATATAAATTCTTTTATCTTTCATATTGTCAATTACTCTCTGGATAATCCTTTGGTTAGTAATTCTCCAAAGTTTATGTCTACCATCATCAAAATTTATATCTATATAGGGTTGATATTTTTGACAAAATATTTTTAAACTCAAAATGGTCTCCTCTTTATCTTCAAAAAGAGAAAATATTGGACTTAAATTAGCTCTTACCTGTTTTATCAACTGTAATCTATCCTGTTTAGGTTTTTCATAAGTACTTTCGTGGGGTAAAACATTTCTATAAGCCTCCTCCTCCAATTTTAATAATGCAATAAATCCCCATCTATCTTTTTTGCAATCTTTATATTTATATACTTGTTCATATACATAAATAGAATCTTTAACATCTTGTTTCAAGATACCTTCTGATAACCATTTATTAAATAAATCTCGTGCCCTGGTATATCTATTATTTACAGGCGAATCTTTCGGGGTAGATTTATTTAGTATCAAGCGTATTATATTATATGAATGTCTACCATAGTAGGTGTCAACCTCTTGAGAAGGTATAACATCGTAAGGAGGTGTTACTACTTTAGGTAAATCTCCTATCTCTTTTTTATTATACAATATCCCTTTAAATGGCTTGATTTTTGCCATAATAGTTTATTTAGTTCTCTCTTCAAATTATTTAAGAACCAAAAGAGTTACCTAATTAGTGAGCATTAACATCTGTCCCTATTTTTCACCTATTTTTCAAATTGTTGCAATTTCTTAGCCTTATCTATAAGAGCTACGGCTTGTTTTATAAAATATTCCTTCATTTCTTTAACATCAAGAGGCTTAACCATCTGAACAGGTAACTTCGATATATCGTCGGGTAACTCTTTAGCCTGATGAAATGCAATAGCCAGGTAATACTCATCAAGCCCCGGATCTTTTTGTTTAGACTTCTCTATGAGTTCATTTAAGGAGAACGCTTCTTTTGCTAAGAAAAAAACATCCACAAAATCCCTTGGCTCCACCCTGCCAAAGAGAGTCAGAAGCTTATTTGTAGCTATATCAACAAGGGCATCTATCCTAACTCCCCATAGATTCTCCTTAGGTTTTTCAAATCTAAAGGGGCTATCCAATGCCAGATGGATTGGACATTCCTGGTTTCCTTTTATAGCTAATATCTCATAAAAGCTTCTTAGTTTTCTAATAGTCTTGGTTTCGATTGATTTTGCTTTAAGATTATTCTGAATACGATCCCCCATATAACCAATAGCTTCCTCTTCCTTTGTAAACAGGCCAAGGTCTCTGGAGTATCTATGTTTTAAATAATGCGCTGCCAGTGCTGTACCGCCCGTCAAGTAGAAAAGATTCGACTCCTCTGTCTTGGCAAAGACCTGGAGCAATTCTTCCTGGAGAGCAGTTAAGATACCCATTCTCTATGCCTTTCCATACCTAAAATAATCCTCCCAAAGAGACTTTATCTTTTCAGTTAAACGCAAAGAAGGCAGAACCTCTTTAATCTCATTAAAATTCAGACGACTTATGTTCTCAAATCTGCCGTGGATTAATACCTGCTGTATCCACCATTTTTTTAACCACGGGTCTTTTAAGTCCAATTTGTCCAAATCGGCATACCAGACAATGTGTCCTGCATCTTCCATCTTTGTAAGAAAAGGGGTTATTTAATTAAATAGGGTCCCTATTTTTGAAATAGTCTTTTTGCTTTCTCCATAAATGATTTTCTCAATGGAGTGACATTTTCGCCACAAGCTTTGGCAAATTCTATGAGTTTTTCTTTTTGATACTTATTTAAACCGGTGGGAGTCTCAACTATTACTCTTACATATTGGTCTCCTCTGCCATAACCTCTCAAGCTTGGCACTCCTTTTCCTCTTAATCTAAATAGCTTACCACTCTGAACGCCTGAGGGAATTTTCATTTTAACCTTACCATTTAAAGTAGGAATTTCTATCTCGGAACCTAAAGTAACCTGGGCAATACTTACAGGAACCTCGCAAAGAATATTATTTTCTTCTCTTTTAAACATCTCATGTGGCTTTACATGTATTACAACATACAAATCGCCTCGTGATCCTCCTCTGTCACCCGCTTCCCCTTCTCCTGTTATCCTTAGATGAGAACCATTATCAACTCCTTGTGGAATTTTAATTGTTATTTTTCGATTTGCTCTAATCCATCCCCTAGCGTGACATTTATTACATGGAACTTTAATTATAGAACCTTCACCTTGACATCTATCGCAGGTAGTCTGTATACTAAAAAACCCTTGAGATAAATTTATTCTGCCACTTCCTCCGCATTTTTGACAAATTTGCTTACCAGTGCCAGGCTGAGCACCTTCTCCATTGCAAATATTACAAACATCTCTTCTGGATAGGTTGATTTTTCTCTCAGTTCCGAATATTGCTTCTTTAAACTCAATTTCTATATCATATCGTATATCCTGACCATCCCTCGCTCTTCGAGCTCGGGTTGTTCCACCTCTCCCAAAAAAACCAAAATTTTCAAATAAATTTTCAAAGAGGTTTCCGCCAAAACCTAAATCTTCAAAAATACTACCAAAATCTACACCACGGACAATATCCTCATAACTATAGCGAGAATCTATCCCGGCATGACCAAAACGGTCATATTGAGCCCTTTTAGTATCATCCGAAAGAACTGCATAGGCTTCGGAAAATTCCTTAAATCTTCCTTCAGCCTGTTTTTTTTCGCCCTCAGGAACTTTATCTGGATGAAACTTCATAGCAAGTTTCCTATATGTACTTTTTATCTCATCTTTAGATGCTTCTCTTTTTACACCCAATATTTCATAATAGTCGCGTTTCATAGCCATTTTTTTCGGTTTTCGGTTTTCGGTTTTCGGTTTGCGCTAACCGCACACCGCGAACCGCTAACCGAATAGTATTTTTACTTATTCTCTTTGCCTTTGTCCTCATCCTCTACTTTATATTCTGCATCAACTACATCTTCACTCTCTTTCTTCTCTTCTGTCTTCTGTCTTCTGTCCTCTGTCTCCTGTCCTCTGTCTTCTGTCTCCTGTCCTCTGTCTTCTGTCTTCTGTCCTTTCGCCTGCGCAGCTTTATACATCTCTTCAGCTAATTTATGTGAGGTTTGAGTTAACTGTTCCTTAGCTTGCTTGATTTTTGTAAGTTCACCTGAACCAACAGCATCTTTAGCATTTTTTAAAGCATCTTCAACCCTTTTTTTGTCGTCTTGAGCAATTTTTTCTCCATGTTCTTTAAGTGATTTTTCAGTGGTATATACTAAAGTATCTAATTCATTTTTTGCCTCAATTTGCTCTTTCTTTCTTTTATCTTCCTCACTGTGAATTTCAGCCTCTTTTACCATTTTTTCAACCTCTTCCTTAGATAAACCACCCGAAGATTCAATTCTTATTTTCTGCTCCTTACCAGTTGCCATATCCTTAGCAGAAACATGAACTATACCATTTGCGTCAATATCAAATGTTACTTCTATTTGAGGCACTCCCCTGGGTGCAGGTGGAATTCCAGTAAGATTAAATCTCCCTAATGTTCGATTGTTAGAAGCCATTTCTCTTTCACCTTGTAATACATGAACAGTAACTTCTGTTTGGCTATTTGCGGCAGTGGTGAAAATTTGACTTCTTTTAGTTGGAATGGTTGTATTGCGCTCAATAAGCTTTGTCATTACACTACCTAAAGTTTCTATTCCTAAAGAAAGAGGAGTTACATCTAAAAGCACTACATCTTTAACTTCACCAGCTAATACTCCAGCTTGTATTGCTGCTCCTATTGCAACTACCTCATCGGGATTTACTCCTTTATGAGGTTCCCTTTTAAATAATTCCTTTACTACTTGTTGAACCTTAGGCATTCTTGTCTGTCCACCAACTAAAATTACCTCATCTATATCTTCCGGGGTTAATTTAGCATCTTCTAATGCCTGCTTACAAGGTCCTATGGTCCTTTGAGTTAAATCATCTACTAATTGTTCAAGTTTAGCTCTGGTTAGAGTCATTACCAAATGTTTAGGACCAGATTGGTCAGCAGTAATGAAAGGTAAATTAATTTGAGTCTCTAAATTAGTAGAGAGTTCACATTTAGCTTTTTCACAAGCTTCTCTCAATCGTTGAAGTGCCATTTTATCTTTTCTTAAATCTATACCCTGTTCTTTCCTAAACTCTTCTGCCACCCAATCAATAATCCTTTGGTCGAAATTATCTCCACCAAGATGAGTGTCTCCATTTGTAGATTTTACCTCAAACACTCCTTCTCCAATTTCTAAAATTGATATATCAAAGGTCCCTCCACCTAAATCAAATACTGCTATTTTCCCTGTTTTTTTCTTATCCAGGCCATAAGATAAAGAAGCTGCTGTGGGTTCATTTATAATCCTTAGCACCTCAAGCCCGGCAATAGCTCCTGCATCTTTTGTAGCTTGTCTTTGACTATCATTAAAATATGCAGGTATAGTAACTACAGCTTGAGTTATCTTCTGACCTAAATAAGCTTCAGCTGTTTCTCTCATTTTCTGTAAAATCATTGCTGAAATTTCTGGAGGTGAATACTCTTTTCCTCCAGCAACTACTCTTACATCATCATTAGCTGCTCCTGCAACTTTAAAAGGAACGAGTTTTTCTTCCTCCATCACCTCACTGTGTCTTCTTCCCATAAATCTTTTTATAGAAAAGACCGTATTCTCAGAATTAGTAATTGCCTGTCGTTTAGATGCAGCACCTACTAATCTTTCTCCAGTTTTAGTAAAAGCCACTATGGATGGTGTGGTTCTGGAGCCTTCTGTATTAGCAATTACCTTTGACTCTCCAGCTTCCATAACCGCTACACATGAATTAGTAGTTCCTAAATCAATTCCTATAACTTTAGCTTTTGCCATTGTTTATTCCTCCTCTTTTTTCAGTAGTCAGAATCTGTCTTCTGTCTTCTGTCTTCTGCTTGCCCCGTACGAGCGAAGCCACGCTTAACGTGGCGAAGCGAGTTTACGGGGTCCTCTTAGCTATTTTAACTATTGCAGGTCTTAAAAGTCTTCCGTTTAAAGTATACCCAGTTTGTATTTCTTCAATAACTGTATCTTCTGAATATTTGTCACTATCTATTGTCATTATTGCTTCGTGGTAATTAGGGTTAAATTCCTCTCCCACGGCTTTAATTTTATTTACGCCATTTTCTTCTAATAACTTATGGACATCAAATTGAACAATCTTTATTCCTTCTATTAAAGATTCGAGATTCTCTGTTTTTTTGCTTGTTTCTATCGCTCTATCAAAATTATCTACTATAGATAAAAGTTTTGAGAGCAAATTTTCATTTGCAAATTTTTTAAACTCATCTTTTTCCCTAATTAATCTTTTTTTAGTATTTTCAAACTCAGCACTGAGCCTGAGAAGTTTTTCATAAAATTCTTTAGCCTGTGCCACTTCTTCTTTCAACTTATTGTATTCTTTCTCAGATAAAGAAACTCTTTCTCTTTTATGTTTTTTCCCATCGCGCAGTTGGTCCATCTGTTGTGCTTCTTTTCTTTTATCTTCTCCAATGCATTCCTCGTTTTTATCCTCTTTTTTCCCATTCATTTTTACTATTCTTCTAAATGAGTTAAGACTCTACTTAATGTCTTCGATATATGTTTCACAATAGATGTTACTTTTGCATATTCCATTCGTTTAGGACCTAATACACCTAAAGTGCCAATTTTTTTTTGTTTGATTTTATAACTCGCTACAACTATACTGCAATCGTGAATCTCCTTACAGTTAATTTCACTACCTATACGTATCGTTACATCACCTTCTTCTAAATTTTCTAACATAATATCAAGTAATTCCTTCTTTTGATCAATTACTTTTAACAAATTTTTTACTTTTTCCACATTAGAAAATTCAGGTTGTCCAAAAATATAAGATGTCCCCTCTAAATAAATTTTATTATCTTCTAATCCTTCGAAAATTCTCTTTAACGAAAATAAGGTGTCTCTAAATAATCTAAAAAATGTAGCTTTTTCTTCTATGATTCTACGAGTTAAAAAATCTTCTATGGAATCTATATTCATATCATGGAGTTCATAGTTTAAAAAATTTGATATTTTCTGCAATTGTTCCTTAGAAATCATCTCTCCTAATTCAACAATAGAAGTTTTTACTAATCCGAAACTGGACAAAAATACTATCATAATTTTATTACAGTCAAGTGGAATAAATTCTATTTGTTTAAACCTACCTTTATTTATTTTAGGGAAAAGCACTAAACTGGCTTGATGTGTAAGTTCAGAAAGTAATTTTGTAGTCTCTTCTATAATATCTTCTAAAATTTTTATTTTTTTCTTGTACAGACCTTCTATACGCGTTATTTCATCTAATCCCAGATTTTCTAATTCCATTATAGCATTAACATAATATCTATAACCTAAGTCTGTCGGGATTCTGCCAGCGGATGTATAAGGATGAGTGAGATATCCCATATTTTCCAAATCAGCCATAACATTGCGTATTGTAGCTGAACTTAATCCCCATCCTCTATACTCCTTAGAAAGTGCCCTTGAACTAACAGGTTTTACTGTCTTGACATATGAATCTACAATAGCTTGCATAATTCCATTTCTTCTTCTATCGCAACCACTTGTAACCATTACCTCCCCCTATTTTAGCACTCTTTATGTAAAAGTGCTAATACTATTATAACAAAAAGAATTCTACTGTCAAGAGAAGGGATAAGAAATTGGAAATCTTAATTATGAGCTCACTTAATCCTTGCTTTTTCATTGCAGATATAGAAATAGTTTCAGGGAATTTTCTTTCAAATCTATTTATTACTTGAATATTATTTATTTTATCTATCTTATTTAGACAAGTAATTATTGGCTTATCAGAGGCTCCTAATTCTTTAAGTACTTCATGCACTGCATCTGCCTGCTGTTCAGCCTGCGGATGGAAAATATCAAGAATGTGTAATAATATATCTGCTTGAGTTATCTCTTCCAATGTTGCCTTAAAAGCTTCTATAAGATGATGGGGAAGTTTGTGCAAAAATCCTACAGTATCTGCGAATAAAACAGTCTTATTAATGCCAGACAATATAAATCTCCGGATCACTGGATCTAATGTGCTAAACAGATGATTTTCTACTGATTGATGTGAACCAGTTAAGGCATTCAATAATGTAGTCTTACCTGCATTTGTATAACCTACTAAGGCTATAATTGGTAATCTGTTCGCTTTTCGTCTTATTCGAAGAGATTCTCTTCTTCTTTCTAAATTTTTTAACTCCTCTTTTAGTTTAAATATTCTTTTTCGTATTTTCCGACGATCTACTTCTAATTTTTGCTCTCCAGGCCCTCTTGTACCTATACCTGCTCCTAATCTGGAGAGAGCAATACCTTTACCTACCAATTTAGGAAGTAGATAATTAAGCTGTGCTAATTCTACCTGTATTTTTCCTTCCTTGCTTTTTGCATGCTGTGCAAATATATCTAAAATAAGTTGAGTCCTATCTACAGTTTTTATGTTTATAATCTTTTCTAAATTTTTCTGCTGTGCATTAGTCAATTCATGGTCAAATATCACTGCATCTACCTTCTCCTGTTGTACTATTTGAGAGATTTCTTCTACCTTGCCTCTACCTACGAAATAAGCAGAATTTGGGATTTCCTTTGTTTGTGTAATTATGCTTACAATTTTAGCCTTACAGGTTTGGGTAAGTTGAATAAGCTCCTGTTTTTTTTCTTCTATACCCCAACTTCCGTATTCATATTTTTTAATTTTTACTATAACTAATAAAACTTTTTCCATAATTGCCCTCGGTTTGCGGTTAGCGGTTAGCGTTTTGCGGTTAGCGTTTTTTATCAGTATTATAATTTGATATTTTGTAAGATTTGGTCTACTACCTCACTTGCATTTCTTTTTTTATCAACTTCAATCCACTTTATTCTTTTATCTCTTTTAAACCATGCAATTTGGCGTTTGGCAAACCTCCTGGTATTTCTTTTAATTAACTCTTTAGTTTCCTGAAGATTGCATTCTCCTTTTAAGTATTTCAAAACTTCCTTGTATCCTAATGCTTGAGACGCAGATTTACCCAGAGAAGAGTCAAGATTTTTTACTTCTTTTAACAAACCTCTCTCAAGCATCTCATCTACTCTTTTCTCTATTAAACTATAAAGAGAATTTCTTTCTTTTATAAGTCCGAACATTAAGATTTTATATTTTTGCTTGATACCTTCAGCTTCTGATTTAAGAGTGGATATTGGCATTTTCATTTTTTCATAAACTTCTAAAGCTCTCATTACTCTACGCAAGTCATTAGAATGGATTTTAGAAGCTGAGTCAGGATCTACCCTTTTTAACCTATTATAAAGATAGCCTGCTCCCTTTTTTTGAACAATAAGTTTTAGTTTTCTTCGGAATTTCTCATCACATCCAACTCCTTCAAATATTCCATCTAAAAGACAATTAACATATAATCCGCTTCCACCAACTACTATAGGAATTTTACCTCTTTTAACTATCTGTTCAATAATTTGTTGAGCCATTTTACAATACAAGGCTACATTGAAATCGCATGTCGGTGACACAATATCAACCATATAATGCGGAACTCCCCTTCTTAAATCCTGCGAAGGTTTGGAAGTCCCTATATCCATACCATTATACACTTGCATAGAATCACAACAAACAATTTCAGCTGGAATTCTTTTAGCAAGTTGAATAGAAATTTCAGTTTTCCCGGTAGCAGTAGGCCCAACTAAAACTATTACAGGGACACTTCCCATATTTTTCTTCTCCACTCTAACTCCTGCCTGAGACAGGCAGGCCTGTCTGCCAATAGGTCCGCCGAAGGCGGGCAGGCAGACATCAGGCAGGCCCGCCGAAGGCGGGTTAGGGATTTTCACCAGATTTTTATTATTTTCTCTGTGTCAATCTCGTGCAATCTTGTGGTTTATCTTTTTCCCATCTATAACTTCGTACTACAACGCAGTTCCAATTAAAGCATAAGGAGTTATTTCGCGAATTTTTATTTTAACTAATTTGCCGATTAAATTTTTATCCTGGCTTCTGATCATTGCAATTCTATTTTGTCTGGTTCTTCCAAGTAAACTAAATTCATCAGATTTTTTGTTCACCCCGTTAGAAACAAGACACCGAAGGTGTCTGATTTGCCTTTTGCAAGAATTTCTAACGGGGTTCACATCTTCCACTAAAACCTCTACTTCTTTACCGATGAACTTCTTATTCTTTTTATAAGAAACTTCCTTCTGTAATTCAAGAAGAATCTGATTTCTTTCTTGTTTTACTTCTTGTGGCACATTATCTTTTAAATTACTAGCGGCTGTGTAGGATCTAGGGGAATACTTAAATATAAAAACCTGGTCAAATTCTGCTTCTTTCATTAAAGAGACTGTATCAATAAAATCTACTTTAGTCTCACCAGGAAAACCTACTATTACATCGGTGCTTACTCCACAATCAGGTATATATTTTTTTAAATTCTCTATAAGTTTAAGATAATCTTTCTTAGTATAATTTCTATTCATTGCCCTTAAAATTTTATCAGAGCCTGCTTGAAACGGAAGATGCAGACACTCACAAACTCCGGATAAGTCTCTCATAGCTTTAAACAAATCCTTAGCAGTATCTTTAGGATGATTGGTGATAAACCTAATCCTTCTAATACCAGTTTCATTCACTTTCTCCAATAACTTAACAAAACTATTTCCAGCTTTGAGCTTCGAGCTTTGAGCTTCGAGCTTATAGCTGTTAACGTTCTGCCCCAACAAAGTAACTTCCTTAAAACCTGCATTAACAAGTCTATTTACCTCTTCTATTATATCTTCCATAGCTCGTGAAGTCTCTCGTCCTCTTACATAAGGCACTATGCAATATGAACAAAAGTTATTACATCCCTCCATAATTGATACAAAAGCAGTTACTTTCTTATTTCTAAAATCTGTCATTTTATATTTCTCTGAAGGGTCAGTATCTAATCCTAAACATAAACTATGGAGTTTATTATTCAATTTCAACATTTCATCCAATTTATCAGCGAGCTTATGAATATTCCTCGGCCCCACTAATAAGTCTATGTACGGAAATTTCTCTAATAATTTCTCTTTATAACTTTCCGCCATACAGCCTACGATCCCAATAATAGGCTTCTGTGTTTGAGCTTCGAGCTTCGTGCTTTGTGCTTTGAGCTTTCTTAGTTTTCCTAATCTTCCAAACACCCTTTCTTCCGCATGTTGCCGCACACTGCAGGTATTAAAGAGAATAACATCTGCTTCTTCTATAGAGTCAGTCAAACTATACCCCCTCTTTAAAAGCAGCCCAGCAACTATCTCCGAATCCCTGAAGTTCATTTGACATCCAAACGTCTTGATATACACCCAAGGACGTTTGGATGTCACCCCGAATTCAGGCGAGCAAAATGTCGAGGCGTCTTTTGTCGAGAGATTTTGCCGCTGTTTTGAATTTGGGGTAGACTTGATAAAAACTTTTGGATGTCGTATCGAATCCTGGCCAGAAAAATGTCGTAAGAGATCTTTTGGCCGCTTAGGATTCGATGCTGACTTTGTTGTGCTTTTATTTATCTTCATATGTCGAGCCGCCTTTTGCGAAGCACTCCGAATTCTGATGGGGAAAATGTCGCAGAGATTTTTCAACCGTTTAGGGTTTGGCGTAAGCATCAATCAGTTTCTCTTTTTGGTAGCGCCTTAGTTTTTTTATTTCTGCTTCTTTCTTCATTGCACTTTTCAAATACCGATGCTCCTTACACCAAACCAACCTAACCGGCGACTTCCCTCTTAAGTATTTGGCTCCTCGTTTACTACTATTATGCTCTTTAATTCGATTCTCTAAGTCATAGGTACTTCCCGTATAATATGTCCCGTTTTTACACTCAACAATATAAACATAAAACTTGTTAAAGCGACTAAATTTGGTTTTCATAAAGCAGCTCAGATCTCTTTTTCAATAAGCTTGATACGGCTAAGTATATTATGCAAAAGGGCTAAAAGCTGAGTTATTTTACTCTGCAAACATTTATCTTTTTCAACGATATTACGCAAGGCTTTAATAGACTGATTGACTGCTTTCTTGCAGACAGCCAATTGCGCTACAGCATCACATAAACCAAAATCTTCCTCTTCATCAAATTTATCGCGAACATATAGCCCGCATAAGGCACGATACATCTTTGCAGAAAGCAATGTATAGTACCAGGCGATTGTCTCATAGTCATAATGCAGATGGGAAGAGATGCTATCAGTTTTCGCGTAAAATGTCTCTTTGAGAAAGCTGTGAGCTCTTTTTCTATATTGTTCTATAATCCTCTGTAAAGGATGATAGTGCAATTGTTCTTCTTTTTCCTTAATTTCATCATAGTCATCATAATTACTGTATCCAAAGTCAGGAAAATCAAAGTATCCTTCGTCTACCCATTGCTCACTAGAAGATCTAAGTTCTTCCAACTTCTTTTCATAATCCTCTTTTAATATCTCTAAATCATCCTCGTTTCTTCCGTGGGCAATATTGGTGATCTGCCTGTCCAGTTCCTCCATATAGAGCGTGCATCGCTT
>CAYOMG010000017.1:0-1430 GCA_964404995.1 uncultured Planctomycetia bacterium
GAAATTATCAAGGACACGCACAGAATGCCCCTCCTTTAACAACCTCCCTACTATATGCGAACCAATAAACCCAGCACCACCAGTTACGAGGTAGGTAGACATCTACATAATACCTGTCGGTTTTCGGTTAGCGGTTAGCGGTTAGCGCAAACCGCACATCGCAAACCGTGCGTTAGCTAAAGTCTAATTATATTCTTATCCCTGTAGTTCCGAGTGACTCCGCGAGTGTCTATTAACAATCTGGAGTTTTTAACTATATATTCTAAATTAAATTTTGAATGTGGAGTAACTAAGACGCAACAGTCGGAATTTTTCAGTATGAATTTATCTAATTTTTTAGATTTTAATTTCAGGGTATCTAATGAAAGTTTTTTTACATAAGGGTCATAGTAATTAACTTTTGCTCCTTTCTTATTTAGTAAATCTATTATTTCTAAAGCTGGGGACTCTCGGGTATCTGAGACATTTTCTTTGTAAGTTACCCCGAGGATTAAAATCCTGGCACCCTTTATGGGTTTTTCCAATTTATTTAAACCATCCTGAATCTTATCAACTACATAATGTGGCATATAGTTATTTATTTGTGTAGCT
Organism: uncultured Planctomycetia bacterium; assembly: GCA_964404995.1. Lineage (GTDB taxonomy): Bacteria > Omnitrophota > Gorgyraeia > M55B152 > CAYOMG01 > CAYOMG01. Next base: position 592 of record CAYOMG010000017.1, read on the forward strand.
AATTCTACCAGTTTTGCTTCGAAGCCTGCTGACTTTGCCTTCCAGGTCAAAAATGTAGGGTCTACAGGGATACAATGACCGCCTAAGCCTGGACCTGGATAAAATGGCATAAAGCCAAAAGGCTTGGTTTTAGCTGCTTCTATTACTTCCCATATATCTACTCCTAATTTATCAGACATAAGTGTAAGTTCATTTACTAAGGCAATATTTACATTCCTGAAAATATTCTCGTAGAGTTTTACCATCTCTGCTACATTAGTAGAAGATACAACGATAACTTCATTTACAATATTAGAATATAGCTGTTTGGCAAGCTTTGCACATTTTTTAGTCATCCCACCTATTATTTTGGGGATATTTGTAGTATTGTATTTTTTATTACCAGGATCAATACGTTCAGGAGAAAAATTGAGATAGAAGTCCTTACCCACTTTAAGACCAGTTGATTTTAACATTGGCAGGATTACTTCGTGAGTTGTTCCGGGATAAGTGGTACTTTCTAAAATTATTAATTGATTTTTTCTAAGGTATTTTTTTATTCTCTCAGTAGCATCTAATATGTAGGACATATCAGGTTCTCGGGTTTTCCTCAGCGGTGTAGGGACACAGATTATTATAGCATCAACATTTTTGAGTCCATTATATAGGGATGTTACTTTTAGATTTTTTCTGGGGATAGATTTTAATTCCCGGGAAGTTATATCTGTTACATAAGAGCTCCCTTTATTTATAGAATCTATTCGTTTTTTGTCTTTATCTATACCTAAAACTTTAAACCCTGCTTTGGTAAATTCTAAAGCTAAAGGTAAGCCTACATAGCCTAAACCAATAATTGCAAT
>CAYOMG010000017.1:1530-12589 GCA_964404995.1 uncultured Planctomycetia bacterium
TGGTAAATTCTAAAGCTAAAGGTAAGCCTACATAGCCTAAACCAATAATTGCAATCTTTGCAGATTTATTTTTTATTTTTTGCTCTAAGTTATTCATATTTTCGGTTTTCGGTTTTCGGTGTTCGGTTTTCGCTAACCGCAAACCGCTCACCGCTAACCTTTACCTTGTGTTAGATATTCTCTTAAAGCTTTCTGCCATCTTCGTAATTTATGCTTTGTGACTTTTTCAAATTTTGCACAATTTAGAGATGATAGCTTTGGTCTCTGTGCCGGCCTTTTTAGTTTGTCAGAACTAATTGGTATAACCTTTATATCAGTAATATTCAAATATTCAAGAATTTTTTTAGCAAATTCATAGTGGCTACAGTAACCTTTATTCGTGATATGATAAATACCGTAGTAAGCTTTGAGCCTTGAGCTTTGAGCTTTGAGCCTTGAGCTTTGAGCTTTGAGCTGAAGTTCTAACAATTTTATTATTGAGTCGCTTAAGTCTTTAGTATAAGTAGGGTTGGTGAATTTATCAGACAGAACTTCTATTTCTTTTTTTGTTTTTGTCATCTTCAGGAGCCAATCTATAAAATCGTCTCCTGTGCCAAACAGCCGGGAGGTTCTTATAATGAAATATTTATCCAATAAATTTTTTACTTTTAATTCAGCTTCAAGCTTGGAGGAGGCATATACACTTAAAGGATTAGGAGAGTCTTCCTCGGTGTAAGGTGCACCCTTTGCACCATCAAATACGAAATCTGTGCTTATATAAAAAAAGGTAGCTTTTATTTTTTTAGCTATAGAAGCTAAATCTAAAGTTGCCTGGGTATTTATAGAGAAAGAGAGATTTTTATCTTCTTCACATTTGTCTACATTTGTAAAAGCTGCAGTATGAACAATTATATCGGGGCTATATTTTGTAATTTCAAAAACTAATTTTTCTTGAGCAGTGATATCGCAGTTTATATAAGTTGCTGAAGGTAAATTTTGTATGTTCAGTTCTTGCCGCGATAAACTAATTATTTCAAATCCCTTATTAAATAACTCCCACAAGAGTACTCTTCCTAAACGACCAGTTATGCCAGTGATTAAAACTTTAGCCCGCATGAGGTCTAAATTACACAAAACAGGTCTTGCTTAAAATGTGTAAATTGGGTCTTTCTCTTTTAGAGGTTGCCACCAGTGCTGATTGTTTTTATACCAGTTGATAGTTTCTCTTAGGGCTTGTTCAAAATCAGCCTGAGGCCTCCAGCCTAATTTTTTTATTTTATCAGAATTTAAGAAATAGCGACTATCATGAGCTGGACGCTCTTTTACAAATTTAATTAAGGTTTCAGGTTTATTTAATAAGTCGAGAATTCTTTTGGTAAGTTCTAAGTTAGTCGTTTCAAAGTTACTACCTATATTATAAATCTGACCGATTTCGCCATTGTGAAGGACTAAATCTAATGCCTTGCAGTTATCAAGAACATATAGCCATTCTCGCCTGTGAAGACCATCTCCATAAACTGGTAAACTTTTGTCTTCTATTGCATTAGTTACAAATAAAGGGATTATTTTTTCAGGGTATTGCCAGCTTCCAAAGTTATTGGAAGGTCTTACAATAATAATCGGTAGATTATAAGTTTTATAATATGCCTTGCAAAGCAAATCGGCAGAAGCTTTACTTGCAGAATAGGGGTTGGAAGGATTTAAAGGAGAATCTTCAGAAAAAGAACCCTTATCTGTGCTACCATATACTTCATCCGAGGAGATATGAATAAGGAGAGAGATTTTATGCTTTTTTATTGCATCTAAAAGTGCCTGAACACCATATGCATTTGTTAGAAAAAAATCAGTAGAGTCTTCAATAGACCTATCTACATGAGTTGCTGCGGCAAAGTTTATAATAGCATCAATTCCCTGTGTATTAGATAAAATAGATTCAATTAATTGCTTACTACAAATATCCCCTTTAATGAATTGATAATTGGGATTTTCTTCTATATCTTTTAAATTTTCTAAGTTACCTGAATAAGTCAGTTTATCAATATTTATTATTTTATAGTCAGAGTATTTATTCAAAATGTATCTTATAAAATTCGAACCTATAAAACCACAACCACCAGTTACTAAAATTTTCATATTATTTTAACACTTACCCATTTAACACTGAAGATCTTTGTCCACCTACGAGGTGGAACATTGGTCTTGCTATGCCTATATATTTAAATCCAAGCCTTTGTATTTTTGTAGGGTCATAAATATTTCTTCCATCAATAATAATATGTTGCCTCATCAAGTTCTTAATTTTAGTGAAATTTAGTTCTTTAAATTCGTTCCATTCTGTAAGAATTAATAGGCAGTCCGCATCTTGTGCAACTTGATATGCATCTTGACAGAATTCTACATTTTTTAGGAACTTTTGTGCATTATCCATTGCTTGTGGGTCAAATGCCTTTATATCAGCTTCTTCATTTTGTAAAATATTTATAATATCAATGGATGGAGCATTGCGCATATCATCAGTTCCTGGTTTAAATGATAGACCCAGTATGCCTATTGTTTTATCTTTTAATATCCATAAAGTGTCTTTAATCTTATTAATAAAAAGTTGCCTTTGTTCATTATTAATCTTTTTTACTATTCTTAATAGTTCAAAATTAATCCCTATCTTTTCTGCAATTTGAATAAATGCATCTATATCTTTAGGAAAACAAGCACCTCCGAAACCCACACCAGCATTTAGAAAAGCAGTTCCAATTCTTTTATCCAGACCCATACCCTCTGCAACTTTCTGAATATCCGCACCTACCTTTTCGCAAATATTAGCAATTGCATTAATAAAAGATATTTTGGTTGCAAGGAATGAATTTGATGCATGCTTTGTAATCTCTGCGCTTTTAATATCAGTTACTATAATTGGTGCGCCTAAGGGAGCATAGAGTTCACGGAGAATTCTTTCAGCTTTACTACTCTCAACTCCTATTACAATTCTATCAGGATGTATAAAGTCATTTATTGCAGAGCCTTCTCTTAAGAATTCAGGATTAGAAGCTACATCAAATTCAACACTACCAGAATTATTCATTTTTATTGTATGCTCCACCCATTTTCCTGTCTCTACTGGAACAGTGGATTTTTCAACAATTAGTTTATAAGAATCCATATATACTGCTATCTGACGTGCAACATTTTCCACATATATCAGGTCAGCTTCGCCATTTGGTTTTGGTGGAGTTCCAACTGCTATAAAAATAATACTGGAGTTTCTTACTGCTTTTTTTAAATCATTGGTAAAGGATAGATGTCCATTTCTAACATTTCGTTGAACCATTTCTTCAAGGCCAGGTTCATATATTGGCAATAACCCATCCCGGAGTATTTGAACTTTCTTTTCATCATTATCCATGCAAATTACCTTGTTACCTAAATCAGCAAAGCATGCTCCAGTAACAAGACCTACATGACCTGCACCTACAATTGATATATCCATAAAATAACCTCCTTGATAAATGTTTGAGAAATTTATTCTAACATAAATATATTAATTCAGTAATGCCAGTGATTCGGTTTGATTCGGTTTTAGGTGTTCGGTTTTCGGTTTTCGCTAACCGCTCACCGCACACCACTAACCGATTTACATTATCAATCGCTATAAGGTGGGGTTAGCTCGAAGGCATCTTTTATTAACTTGAAGCTTTTTTGTCCTTTTGAATCAATAATAATACTGAGCACATCAAAACGGGCAGGATAATCTGTAAGTTTGTACCTCTTTATGAAACTCAACGCAAGTTGCGACAGTTTTCTTTCTTTAGACGCTGTGATTGATAATTCTGGAGGGCCAAATTTATCGGAACTTCTTGTTTTTACTTCTATAAAACATACACTATCTTTGTCAAACCCTATTATATCAATCTGACCCATCTTAGTTTTATAATTTCTATGTAATATTCGATACCTTTTATTTTTTAGAAATTTATAGGCTAAATCTTCGCCTCTTCTCCCAAGTTGAATGTTTTTAAAACTCATAAATGTTCCATTCCTGGTTTGGAACAAAGGCAAGTTGAATGTTTTTAAAACTCATAGACTTATATCAAGTTCTACCCAGTTTTTTAAATCGGAAACTTTGCCTATGAATCGGGGACGGACCTAATTGGAGAAGAGACTCTAAATGTCTGGAGGTACCATAACCTTTATGTAAATCAAATCTATATCCTGGGTAGATTTTATTATAAGTCCTCATTATTCTATCCCGTGTTACTTTAGCCATTATTGAGGCACAAGCTACAGAGAGGATATTGTCATCCGCCCCTACTATATTTGAGTATTTATGAGGAATATTTAAAGATAGGCTTTGCGGACCATCTATCAAAAAATATATTTTCTGACCTCTTTTTTTATCGAAAAATTTTAAAAGTTTAAAAATAGCTTGTTTCATACAAAGAATTGTTGCATTTAGTATATTTATCCTATCTATTATACCCTCATTAACTACACCTATACCTATAAATGCATTTGGATTAATTTGTTCAAAAAGTAACTCTCTTGTTTTAGGAAGTATCTTTTTGCAATCTCTAATTTTATTTATATTTTTACCTAACTTTATTTTGAAATCAGATTTTAACACTACGCAGCTGGCAACAACAGGACCTACTAAGGGACCTCTGCCAGCTTCATCCACTCCCGCAACTAAATCATAACCCTGATTTAGCAAAACCTGTTCATACCCAAAATCCATCATTAGTAAAATAGTAAAAAATAGTGGACAGATGTCCCTATTTTCTCCAGATTCGATGCTTTATCTGTGCTCATCTGCATCTTTCAATCTGCGATCATCTGTGTATTGGCGTTGCTCCTTAACTTTTGTTTTCTTCCCTACTTTCCCTCTTAGATAATATAACTTTGCTCTTCTTACTTTACCTTTTCTAACTACTTCTATTTTCTGAATGGATGGTGAATGTAACGGAAAAGTCCTTTCTACGCCTTCCCCATGAGAGATTTTACGAACAGTAAAAGTTTTGGATAATCCTGAACCTCTCTTACTTATTACTATTCCTTCAAATTTTTGAATTCTTTCTTTGTCTTCCTCTTTTATCTTTAAATAAATTTTAACAGTATCTCCCGGTCCAAGTTCTGGCAAATCTTTTTTAAAGTAAGCTTGTTCTATCTCTTCAATTTCATTATTCATTTCTCTTTTCCTCCTCCTTATCAGTTATGGAGCACAGTTTAGCGGTTCTCGCCAGAGCTTTTTTCCTTCGCCAATTGTTAATTTTATTATGGTCTCCAGACAAAAGTATCCCGGGCACTTTAAGACCTTTGTAGTTTGCAGGTCTTGTATATTGGGGACATTCTAATAGATTGTTATTCTGAAATGATTCAATAGAAAGAGATTTTTCATTCCCCAAAACATCCGGGATGAGTCTTATTATTCCATCTATTAAAACCATCGCAGGTATTTCTCCACCAGTAAGGATATAATTACCTATAGAAATTTCATCAGTAGCTACATATTCTCTTACTCTTTCATCTATACCTTCATAATGGCCACAGATTAATATGAGATGTTTACACTTAGATAAGTCAGAGAGTATCTTTTGATTAAGTTTTTTACCTCCAGGAGTAAGCAGTATTATTTTTATATCCAGTTTTTTAGCTTCTTCGCTTATGCTTTCAGCTTCGAGCTTCAAGCTGTAAGTCTTTAATATGTCTTCTACAGCTTCAAAAATTGGCTCCGGTTTCATCACCATGCCAGGGCCACCACCAAAGGGTTTATCATCCGCAGTGCGATGAGTATTATGAGTATAATCTCTCAAATTATACAGATTAATTTTTACAAGATTACCCTCTATGGCACGTTTTATAATAGACTGCACCAAAATGTTTTTAAACATACCCGGAAATAAAGTTAGAATATCTATCCGCATTGTTCGGTTTGCGGTTATCGGTTTGCGGTTATCGGTTTGAAGTTTGCGCACACCGAACACCGCAAACCGCTAACCGAGAATTATTTTGAAACCTTCTCTTTCTTCAAGATACTTGCTACAGTCTCTGAAGGTTTCGCCCCTACATTGAGCCAGAACTTAATTCTTTCTTTATCCAACTTAATAAATGCTGGATCTTTAGAAGGATCATAAACTCCCAATTCCTCTATAAATTTTCCATCTCTTGGCTTTCTTGAATCAACTACAACGATTCTGTGATGCGGACGCTTCTTACCACCTAACCTGGATAATCTAATACGAACTGTCATTTTTCACCCCCGTTCTCTCCAAATTTTAGCTCCTAAACTTGAGAGCTTTTCCTCCAAATTTTCATAACCCCTATCCAGATGATATACTCTTGAAATTACAGTTTCACCACGGGCTATAAGCCCTGCCAATACTAATGCAGCCGAAGCTCTTAAATCAGATGCCATAACTTGTGCTCCTGTTAAAAAAGAAACACCTTTAATTATTGCATTGGTCCCTTCCAGAGTAATATCTGCACCCATTCTTTTAAGTTCACTAACATGCATAAATCTTTCTGGATAGACTCTTTCTGTAATAACACTTGTTTCTCTTGCAACCGACATCAATGCCATCATTTGAGCTTGCATATCTGTAGGGAAACCCGGATAACAGAGAGTAGTAACATCAATGGGTTTAAGCCTATTTTCTGCTTCTACTACTATTCTGTTATCAGAATAAGAAATACTCGCACCAGCCTCAATCAGTTTATCAATTACTGCACCTAAATGTTCAGGATTAGCATTTTCTATTTCTATTTTCCCTCTGGTAATCGCCCCAGCTATCATAAAAGTGCCAGCTTCTATACGATCAGGAATAACGCGATGTCTTACTCCTTTTAGAAAATTAACCCCTTCAATTTTCAAGGTATGTGAATTTGCGCCAAAAATTCTTGCCCCCATTTTGATTAAAACTTGAGTTAAATCTACTACTTCTGGCTCACATGCAGCGCTATCAATAGTTGTAGTGCCAGAAGATAGAACAGCAGCCATTATTATGTTACAGGTAGCAAGTGCTGAGGAGCCATATGGTCCTCCAAGAAAAATATCGCATCCTTTTAATCTATCTGCATAAGCTTCAATATATCCATGAACTATATCTATCCTTGCACCTAATGCCTTAAGTCCCTTTAGGTGTAAATCTATAGGTCTTGGGCCTATCACACAACCTCCTGGCAGGGAAACTTTGGCTTTGCCTAATTTAGAGATTAACGGACCCAATACACATATTGAAGCACGCATAGTTCTTACTAAATCATAGGGGGTAACAAAATTGTTTAGACCTTTAGGATTTACTTTTATATAATCCTCATTACGTTCAACTTTGACACCCAAACAGGTAAGTATCTTAATCATAGTGTCAATATCCTTCAAATGTGGAATATTTTCTATTATGCTTTCTTCATCAGCAAGAAGAGTGGCGGCAAGTATTGGAAGAATTGAATTTTTAGCTCCACTTATTTTAACTCTACCCTCTAATCTATTCCCACCTTCAATAATTATCTTATCCATTTTTCTTTCGGTTGTCGGTGTTCGGTTATCGGTTTGCGCAAACCGCACACCGCAAACCGCTCACCGAAGATCTAAACTATGTAACTGGCAGATTATTACTCTATCAATCTTAGAATAATCCCTGGTAATTTCAACAAGTTTCAATCTCGAGTTTTCAAGCAATTCTTTTATCTTATCTGATTGGCTCTCACCTATTTCTAAAACTAAAAATCCTTCGGGATTTAAAATTTTTTTTATATTATTGATGATTATTTTATGAAACCTTAAACCATCATAACCGCCATCTAAAGCTATCTGCGGTTCAAGCTTCACCTCTGGTTGAAGCAGGTGCAATTTATAAGTTGGAATATATGGGGGGTTAGAGACGACTATATCGAATTTTTCACAACATTTATCAAATAATTTTAATATATCCATTTTTGTAAATCTTATTCTTTTTTCTACTCTATTTAATTTAGCATTTCTTTTAGCTATTTTTAGTATTTTATCTGAAATATCTATTGCAGTAATTTTAGCTTGAGGAATATACTTAGCTAAAGCTATGGCAATATTTCCACTGCCTGTTCCGACATCAAGAATTTTAAGCGATGGTCTATAAGTGCGAAAATCTAGAATTTTTTTATTTAATAGATGGGTTTGGATTATTTCTAAGACTTTCTCTACAAGAATTTCTGTCTCCGGCCTGGGGATAAATACAAAAGGGGTTATAATAAGTTCAAAATCCATAAAATGAGCTTTTTGGGTTATATGCTGCACAGGATATCTTCTGAATCGCATATTCAATCTTTTATTAAACAGAATCTTGCCTCGTGGCGAAAGTTTGGTTTCGCTTAGATACAAATCCATTCTATTTTTTATTCCCAAAATATCAGTTAAAAGAATTTCACAGTTTATTTGAGGACTTTCTATATTTGCCTGTTCCAAAAAACTGGATGCCTCTTTTATTAAAGTTCTTAGCGTGTAGTTTTTATGAAGTTTAGTCGCAATTTTTTCCATTTCCATAAAAATTTTCCTCTCTACTCTCTACTTTTTCATAATCTGTGTTATAGTTGTTTTAATCTCAGTTTCCTCTCTTCTTCTAAGAGACTCTCTACAATTTCATTTAAATCTCCTTCTAAAATAGACTCCAATTTGTACAAGGTAAGGTTTATTCTATGATCTGTAACTCTTCTATCTGGAAAATTATATGTCCTGATCTTCTCACTTCTATCTCCTGAACCTATTTGTGTTTTTCTAAATTCGGACCTTTTCTCCTGTTCCTCATGTTGTTTCTTATCTAATAATCTTGCTTTTAATATCCTTATTGCCTTTATCCTATTTTTCAATTGCGAGCGCTCATCCTGACAAGTTACTATAATACCAGTGGATAAGTGTGTAATCCTCACTGCTGAATCAGCAGTATTTACACTCTGCCCCCCCGGGCCGGAAGAACGAAACACATCAATCCTCAAATCTTTAGAGCCTAAATTTATTTCTACATCTTCCGGTTCAGACATAACGGCAACGGATACCGCAGAGGTATGAATTCTGCCCTGACTTTCAGTCTCAGGAACTCTTTGAACACGATGGATTCCACTCTCATATTTAAATCTTTTAAAAGAACCTTTGCCTTTCACGGAAAAAATTATCTCTTTAAACCCACCAGCTCCAGTAGTATGAGTATTCATCACCTCTGCCTCTAAACCAAGTTTTGCAGCATATTTTGAATACATCCTGAACAAATCTGCAACAAATAAGCTGGCTTCCAATCCACCAGTGCCTGCTCTAACCTCTATTATTACATCCCTTTTAGCTTGTGAATCATCTTCTAATAATAGTTGCTGAATTTCTAAAAACACCTCTTCCTGCCTCTTTTCCAAATTCTCAAGTTCTTCACAGGCTAAATTCTTCAGTTCTGTTTCGTCAGTTTCTTTAAGTAGAGTTTGAGTCTCGCTAATTTGAATTTGTATTTTTTTATACTGGAAGTACTTGTCCGCTAAAACTTTCAGGTCAGAAAACTCTTTAGTTAACTTCTGGTACTTTACTTTATCAGAAATTATCTCTGGTTTAGAAATTTCTTCCGAAAGCTTCCTATACTTTGACGAAATTTCTTCTAATCGGTTTAATATATATTTACTTTCCCTTTCCATATTTTTTCTTAAATTTCTCTACTCTGCCTGCCGAATCTACCATTCTTGCCTCTCCTGTATAAAACGGATGGCAATTACTACATATTTCTACTTTGATATTCTGTTTAGTAGAACAAGTGTGTATTACATTACCACAGGAACAGATTATAGTTACTGGTTTATAGTTCGGATGTATATCCTTTTTCATTTTCAAACTCCTCTCTTGATTTACTCGGCTCCCACTCTTACAAGTATGGTATCTTTTTTTGAGCTCGAATATATTTTTTTAGTAGAAAAATATCACTACTCTATCTTTCTTTCCATCTTGCTACTCTCTGCTTTATATTCTACTTTAATGCGGTTGGAAAGATATAGTTATAGTAAAATCTATTTCTATGCGGTCAAGTTCTTCAGGAAATGGCGGAAATGGAGAAGCCCTACTTATACTCTTAAGTGCTATCTCTCTTAAAAGTTTATCTCTTGAAGAAATTTCATCTATTATTTTCGTCCGAACAAGATTGCCATTACAAGTTAGTTTAAAAGTTAAACTCACCTGCCCTGGATTAAAAAAATCTGGGCGAATAGTTCGAGCAGTCCTCTTAATTTCTTCTCTTATTGCCTTGTAATAATCAATAAAGGCAGGCCGCCGTGGAGAAGCCTCCAGCTTGTCAAGGTCAAGTGATGTGAGTTGTATAGGTCTTTCTTGCACATCTATTTTTATATCATTTTTACCAATTTTATCTTTAATTGGTTCTTCTTTTTGAAAATCTTCTTTTTTAACTATTAACTTTTCCTGGTCCGGTTTTCTAAGTTTTTCTCCTATTTTGCAAGGTTCAGGCTCTTTTTTGGGTTCTATTTTTTTTGTTTCTAATTCGGTTTTGAATTCACGAGTTTCTATTTTTATCTCTTCAATCTTTTCAATCTCTTGTCTTATCTTATAATAAGCTATACTTAAAATAGATGGAGTAGCGTCAATCCTCTGCTCAGTAAATTGAAAAAATCCCTCAGAGTTTAGCAAAAATAAGTGGATAAGTAAAGAGATAATTAAACTAATTATAAATATTCTATCTTTTAACATAGGCTTTATTATAGAAGGATATAAGGTAAAAGTCAATACATACCACTATCCATTTTGCAATTCAGACAGTAGAGAGTGGAAATCGACTTATTTAGTATTTACGATAAAAGGACGGCTTAGGATTTCGGGAAGGAAAGGTAAATTTTTGACTCTTCTCCAATTCAGTTCCCTTCCCCTCGATGCCTGAGTGTGCGTTGCACGCAGACAGGAGGGGGAGGGTTAGGGTGGTGGTGACAGCCCTTCTCTAATTTACACATTTTAAGCAAGACCTGCTTTGTGTAAATTAGAAATTAGCTTTTACTCCGACATAGATAGAGGCACCTGGGGTTCCATAGTCCTTTGCCTCCTCATACTCCTCGTTGAAGATATTTTCACCGCGCAGGAAAA
>CAYOMG010000018.1:0-12448 GCA_964404995.1 uncultured Planctomycetia bacterium
AAACATTTATTACTATGCAAAAAAAATGGGTCTGGGAGACTTAACCAATATAGATTTAGCTATTGAGAGTACCGTGATTGTCCCAAATGAAAGTTGGAAGAGAAAATTTCTAAATGATAATTGGTACAAAGGAGATACTCTGAACATAAGCATAGGTCAGGGTTATCTTTTGGTGACACCATTACAAATACTTAGAGCTGTATCTGTAATAGCTAATGGTGGATATTTGATACAACCGTATTTAGTAAAAAGAATTGAAGATGTTGATGTTTCAAGACATACAATGATTCCAGTTGGTATAGATAAAAAAATACTGGATGTTGTAAAGAGAGGGATGTTAGAAGCAGTAAATACTCCTCAAGGCACAGGTAGAAGAGCTAAAGTAGAAGGGGTTCAACTTTATGGTAAGACCGCTACTGTTCAAACTTCAAGAGGGAAATCCCATGCTTTGTTTGCGGGATTTATGTTAATAGAAAAATCTGAATATGCTTTTATAGTACTGTTAGAGCATGCGGGTCAAGGTGGATTAAAAGCTGCAGACTTTACTTCTAAAATAGTTGAATTCCTGAAATATAAATGATAGAACATAAATCAATTAAAATAGACCTATTTTTAGTCACTTTGACTTTTATAATATTTTGCATAGGTATAGCTTGTATCTATTCTGCCACTTATCAAGAGCCTGGATATGAAAATTTTGCATTGAAACAACTACTCTGGGGGGCTTTTAGCATAGTTGGCTCAAGTTTGATTTTTTGGATTGGGTACAAAAAATTTATACAATGGGGATATTTGTTATATTTAGTGAGTGTAGTCTTGCTTATTTTAGTTCTATTTATGCCAAGTGTTTCAGGTGCGCATCGATGGTTTAGGTTTTTTGGCTTAAGCTTCCAACCTTCAGAATTAGCAAAATTGACACTTATTTTAGTCGTAGTGAAATATTTAGGGGGGGCTAAAAGGCAGAAGTTAAATATCATTGATATATTAGTCCCAATATTATTTACTTTAGTAGTCTCAGTTTTAATTTTAGTTGCGCCAGATTTAGGAACGGCAGTTATTCTGTGGCCTTTGTTGATTTGTATACTTGTTATTGCAGGAATAAAACCAAAAACTCTGGTGCTTATTGTTATTTTAGGATTAGCCTTGTTACCATTAGGCTGGGATTATCTACGACCTTATCAGAGAGAAAGATTATTAGTATTTCTAAATCCAGATCTTGACCCTTTAGGTGCGGGGTATACTATAATTCAATCAAAAATTGCTATAGGTGCTGGTGGAATTTTTGGAAGTGGATGGCTATCAGGAACACAAAATCAATTAAATTTTTTACCCGAAAGGCATACTGACTTTGTATTTTCAGTAGCAGGAGAAGGATTTGGCTTTGTTGGAGTTTTAATTATTTTACTTCTGTATTATCTTTTTATAATCCGCGGATTTGGCATAGCTCTTCGTACAACTGAAGGTGACGGAAAACTTTTGGCCGCCGCAATTACAGCCTTGTTTACAATTCAGATAATAATAAATGTGGGGATGAGTATCGGAATTATGCCTGTGGTTGGACTTCCGCTGCCACTCATCTCTTACGGAGGTTCCAGTCTTTTTTTCACTATTATTGGTATAAGTCTTTTGCTGGATATAAGTAGAAAAATATGATTTGAATGAACTAAATTCTTAAAATTTTAAAAACACAATTTGGTGTATTCTGAAATTCAAAAAATACAATATATGGTATATTTTTGACTTGACAAGTTTTTTCTCCTGTGTTATATTTTCTTCATTAAAATAACCCGCCATAAAAATTTAAAGGAGGCTAAATGAAAGCAGAACTTACCAATTTCCGTCCCAAACTTACCCTCAATGCAATGAAAGTTTTAGAAAGACGTTATTTTAGAAAGGATGAGAATCAAAATGCAATAGAAACCCCTGAGGAATTGTTCCAAAGAGTAGCTTTTGCAATAGCAGGTGTAGATGAAATGTATGGAAAGAGTACTCAGGAAGTAGAAGAGTTAACGCAAAAGTTTTATCAGGTTATGTCAAATTTAGAATTTATCCCTAACTCCCCAACTCTAATGAATGCAGGACGTAATTTAGGACAGCTTTCAGCATGTTTTGTAATACCAATAGAAGATTCTATGGAGAGTATTTTTGATGCAGTTAAGGCTACAGCCTTAATTCATCGTTCTGGCGGTGGAACAGGTTTTGATTTTTCAATACTTAGACCAAGGGGAAGTAGGGTTCGTTCTACTGATGGTGTTTCAAGTGGCCCGGTTTCATTTATGAAAGTTTTTAATGCAGCAACTCAAGAGATTAAACAAGGGGGAAAAAGGCGTGGTGCTAACATGGGTATTCTCCGAGTGGACCATCCAGACATATTAGAATTTATAAAATGTAAAGAGGACGATAATGAGATTACTAATTTTAACATTTCAGTTGCTTTAACCTATAACTTTATGAATAGGTTAGAGCAAGGTCAAGAATATGAACTTATGGATTCTAACACAAGAAAGATGAATGGAACTCTAGATGCAAGAAAGTTATTTGATTTGATAGTGGAGAAAGCATGGAAGAACGGTGAGCCAGGAATAATATTTATTGACAGGATGAATGAGTTTAATCCAACTCCACACTTAGGGAAATATGAGTCAACTAACCCATGCGCTGAACAAGTACTTCCGCCATATGAAAGTTGTAATTTAGGCTCAATTAATCTATCTAAGATGGTAATACAAAATAATGGAAAATATGAAATAGACTGGGAGAAATTGAAAACAGTAGTTTATACCAGCGTTCATTTCTTAGATAATGTAATAGATGCAAACAAATTTCCTCTAAAAGAGATAGAAGAAAAAACTAAACTAACCAGAAAGATTGGCTTAGGCGTTATGGGTTGGGCAGATCATCTTATTCAATTAGGTATTCCTTATAATTCTTCCCAGGCCATTAAATTAGCTGGAGAAGTTATATCTTTTATCTTACATGAAGCACAAAAAATGTCCCAAGAGTTAGCAAAAGGAAAGGGCACCTTTCCTGCGTTTAAAGGGAGCATATATAATGCTCCAAATATGCCTAAACTTCGTAACGCTACTTTAACTACCATAGCCCCTACAGGTACGATAAGTATTATTGCTGGTTGTTCCTCTGGGATAGAACCTCTTTTCGCGTTAGCTTATACTCGACATGTTATGGATAATGATAAATTAGTAGAAGTAAACCCGTATTTTGAAAGGATAGCTAAGCAGAGAGGTTTTTATTCCGAAGAACTTATGAGAAAAATAGCTGAAAGTGGTAGCTGTCAGGCACTAAAAGAGGTTCCAGGGGATGTAAAAGAGATATTTGTTACCTCTCACAACATATCGCCCGAGTGGCATATAAAAATGCAATCAGTATTCCAGAAATTTACAGATAATGCAGTATCTAAAACTATAAATTTCCCAAATGAAGCTAGCGTTGAAGATGTTAAACGAACTTATTTATTGGCATACGAGTTAGGTTGTAAGGGGGTTACTATTTATAGAGATAAAAGCCGTAAGGAGCAGGTATTAAATATACCATCTAAGAAAGAGAGAAAAAGTATGTTAAAAATTTCACCTCGTCCCAGATCACAAGTTACCAAAGGCACAACTACTAAAATAGCTACAGGGTGTGGGAATTTGTACATTACCATAAATGAAGATGACAATTCACTTCCTTTTGAAGTGTTTATGCACATGGGTAAAGCTGGCGGGTGTGCAGCCTCTCAGTTAGAGGCAATAGGAAGACTGGCATCTTTAGCTCTACGATGTGGGATAGAACCTAAAGATATAATATCACAATTAAGAGGAATTAGATGTCCTTCTCCTTCGTGGGAAAAAGGAAGAGGAAGAATTTTTTCCTGCGCAGATGCCATAGCCAGGGCTATAGAAAGACAGTTAGAAATGGATAGTAGCAAAGAGATAGATTTTGAAGATGGAATTCAACAAACAGATAAAGATTCAAATTGTGTTCACAAACAGAGTAATAATGTAGTAGGGGTATGTCCTGATTGCGGTGGTGCTCTCTGGCATGAAGAAGGTTGTGTTAAATGTATGGGGTGTGGGTATACTAAATGCTGAAACACAGATTGGCACAGATTAGTTTACAGATTAGCACAGGTAAAAATCACCGATTACCACTGATAAAAATCTCAAGTTGAGATAAATAAAAATTTTATTAAGAGCTATGATTAAATCTGATAAATGGATTAAAGAGATGGCAGAAAAACAGAAGATGATTGAGCCATTTGAAGAAATCCAGGTTAAGAAAGGTATAAGTTATGGTGTTTCAAGCTATGGGTATGATTTCAGGCTGGCAGATGAATTTAAAATTTTTAAACCAGATAAAGAAACTATTCTTGATCCAAAGAATTTCCCTAAACAGTGCTTTGAAAATTTTAAGGGGGATTATTGTATAATTTCACCAAATAGTTTTGTTTTAGCATGCTCTTTAGAATATTTTCGTATTCCACGAAATATCCTTACTATTTGTGTAGGAAAGTCTTCTTATGCTCGTTGTGGCATCATCGTAAATGTCACACCTTTTGAGCCAGAATGGATCGGCTTTGCAACTTTGGAGATTTCTAATACCAGCCCCTCTCCTGCCAAAATTTATGCAAATGAAGGAATAGCTCAGGTAATATTTTTTGAAGCAGATGAGGAATGTTTAGTCTCTTATGCTGATAAAAAAGGTAAATATCAAGCTCAAAAAGAGATAACTTTACCCCGTTAATACAACATGAAAAAAGTCTTATACATAGTCTTAGATGGCTTAGGGGATTTACCTACTCCTGCACTTAATGGTGCAACCCCATTAGAGATTGCTCTTACACCTAATATGGATAATTTAGCAAAAAAAGGTATAGCTGGAATGATGTATACAGTAGGTAAAGATATAGCTCCAGAGTCTGATATTGCAGTTATAAGTATTTTAGGATACGATGCACATAAATATTATACAGGCAGAGGACCATTAGAGAGTTTTGCTGAAGGGTTAGAAGTTAATGAGGGTAATCTTGCATACCGAGTAAATTTTGCAACCTTGGGCGAAGGCGATGAGATTGTAGATAGACGAGTTGGCAGAAGTCTTACTACAGAAGAAGCCAGTCAGCTTTCTGATGAGATAAATTCCAGAGTTAAACTTACATCGCCTCCTGCAATATTTAAGTTTAGAAATACTATTGGCCATAGAGGTGTATTGGTGATTCAGACACTGAAAGGTAAACTTTCTGGAAGAGTTACCAATACTGACCCTGCCTACGGTAAGGAAGGTGTATTCGGCGTAGCTAAAAGTAAATTCGAAGATATTCTCATGAAATGTAAACCTGAGGATGAGTTTGAAAATTTCAAAGAGGCTCAGGATGCAGCAAATCTTACAAATGAGTTTATAGAAAAATCAAGGTTTGTGTTAGATGCCTCTGAGGTAAACAAGAGAAGATTAGAAGATGGAAAACTCCCGGCAAATATTATTTTAACCAGAGATAGTGGAGACAGGCTACCGAAATTTCCACCTATAAGAGAGCTTTTTGGCTTAAAATTTGGATGTTTTGTTGAGATGCCAGTTGAACGAGGCATAGCACTTTTAACTGGTATGGAAATTATTCAACTACCTCTTCCTGGTGGAAATCTCGCAGAAGACTATCAACATAGAGCAGAAGTAGTAATTGAGAATATTACTAAATTTGATGGTTTATACATTCATATTAAAGGACCTGACGAGCCAGCCCATGATGGTGATATAAATGGTAAAATAAAATCTATTGAAATGATTGATAAATTTTTCTTCGCCAATCTCATACCAAAGATAGACTTTAAACAAACCTTAATTACAGTAACCTCAGACCATTCAACTCCATGTATTTTAAAATCTCATTCTGCTGACCCAGTGCCAGTGTTAATTAAAACTTCCTCCTTAGAGCCTGATGGGGTAGAAAAATTTTCTGAAAAGGAATGTAAGAAAGGCTCTATCGGAGAGATTGAAGGGATTCAACTTATGCCACTACTTGTGAAATTCTCTCAATAACATAGAAGATTATATAACACACACAGCAAAGCGAATTTAGCTTAATGAAAATAGCAATCATTGGACTTCCTAATTCTGGTAAAACTACCTGCTTTAATGCTTTAACCGGGCAGAATGTTAAGGTAACAGGTTTCTCTATTGGCAAATCTGAGCACCATCTTGGCACTATAAAGATGCCTGATGAGAGATTAGATAAATTGAGTGAGATTTTCAAACCTAAAAAGACCACTCATATAGAGCTTTCCTTCATAGATATGCTCGCAGGCCAGGAAAAA
Organism: uncultured Planctomycetia bacterium; assembly: GCA_964404995.1. Taxonomy (GTDB): domain Bacteria; phylum Omnitrophota; class Gorgyraeia; order M55B152; family CAYOMG01; genus CAYOMG01. The sequence continues at coordinate 6,309 of CAYOMG010000018.1, forward strand.
ATTGGTAAAGGGATTGATGCTAACCTAATAAAAGATGTGGATGCATTGGCTCATATAATAAGATTATTTGAAGACGAAAATGTGCCTCATCCAGAAGAAAATATAGACCCTGTAAGAGATTTAGAAATTTTAGAAACAGAGCTTATTCTTTCGGATATGGACTTATTACAAAATAGACTAAGTAAAATTGAACAAGAGGTTAAAGGGGATAAAAAAGAGAATCAAAAAGAGTATGAATTATTAACTAAGTTAAAAGATAATTTAGAAAAAGAAACCCCAATAAGAGAGTTTAAATTAACTTGTGATGAAGAAAAATTAATAAGCGGATATAAGTTACTTTCGCAAAAGTCACAGGTGATAATAGCTAATATTGGTGAAAAACAAATTGGACGAGATATGCCCTCCGGGTTAATAGAAAAAGCAGATAAAAAAAATTTAAAGTTAATAGAATTTTGCGGAAAACTGGAGACGGAAATTGCACAAATAGAAGAAGATGAACGTAAGGAATTTATGAGAGAGATGGGAATTAAGAAATCGGCGACAGATAAATTTATAAAAGCATGTTTTGAGACCTTAGGGCTTATATCATTTTTTACAACTAAAGGGGATGAGACTAAAGCGTGGGCAATAAGATGTGGAACTACTGCGTGGGATGCAGCAGGGAAAATTCATTCAGATATTCAACGTGGATTTATAAAAGCAGAAGTAATAAATTATGATAAATTTATTGAATGTGGTTCAATGCAGAAAGCTCGTGAAGAAGGTCTTTTAATGTTAGAAAGTAAAGATTATGTAGTTTGTGATGGAGATATAATAAATTTTAGATTCAGTGTCTAATATTCACGGATGATCGCGGATTTCTTACGGATTACCACAGATGTCTCTCCGCAACCCGTTAAATCCGTGTAATTAATCCGCTTAATCCGTGATTAAAACTACAATTATCTTACAACTATTATCCTTAAATCCATTACATTGGCATTGGTAGGTCCAGTGAGAAAAAGTCCACCTACTGCTTCAAAGAAATTATATGAATCGTTATTTTTAAGGTAATTTAGTGGATTTATTCCCTTATCTCGTGCCTTCTTGCAAGTTTTACCATCTGCAAATGCTCCAGCTACCTGTGTAGGTCCATCGGTGCCGTCTGTGCCAGCGCTTAAAATCGTAATTCTTTTGAACCCATCAATTTCAATGCTACAAGCTAATGCAAACTCCTGATTTCTTCCACCTTTGCCTTTGCCCCGTATTGTCACTGTAGTCTCTCCACCTGAAATAATACAAGCAGGAGGCTTCACTGGATTTCCAGATGCTAATATTTCTTTAGCAATCGCTGTGTGCACTTTTGCTACATCTTTAGTTTCTCCCTCTACCATAGAAGAAAGAATAAAGGTATTATATCCTAATTCTTTAGCTTTCTTTTTAGCTTGCAATATCGCCTGTATATTGTTACCGATAATAAAATTATATGTGTTGTTAAATATATAACTTCCTGGTTTCGGTGTCTCTTTTTCTTTTCCTTTCGTCCCTCGTTTAAGATATTCCAAGACAGGAGATGGCAGTTTTTTAGTAAGATTGAAGTGGTTTATAATTTCTATGCAATCTCTAAAAGTGCTACTCTCAGGCACAGTTGGTCCTGAAGCGATAGTATCAGGATTATCTCCAACTACATCAGATAGCATAAGAGTAGCTAATGTAGCCGGATATGCCGCTTGAGCTAACCTTCCTCCTTTTATTAAAGATAGATGTTTACGGATTTTATTAATCTGATTTATATCTGCTCCACAATTTAAAAGTAATTGGGTAGTATCCTGTTTATTTTTAAGAGTAATACCTTTTACAGGAGCTGTCATAAGTGCAGAACCACCCCCTGAAATTACACATAATACCAGACTTTTTTCTCCTAATCCTTCAAGAAGTTTTAATATTTTTTTTGCACCATTTAAACCGTTTCTATCAGGTATTGGATGCCCGGCTTCTACTAATTCTACTTTTTTCACCCCGCAAGAATCTTTTTTTCTAACAGGGTTTGTTTTTGTCAGATGTCCATATTTTACGATTATAATTCCTCCAGTTATTTTATCATATAGTAATTCTTCTAAAGCTTGCCCCATAGATGCACAAGCCTTACCACCACCAACTATGTAGATACTATCAAATTTTCTTAAATTATATTTCCTTTTCCCAACAAGTAATATATCCCCTTTTCGTATAACAGATTTTTTTACTAAACGGTAGGCATCTACCACTCTTAATCCAGCATAAAAAATATCTTTTATATCCTTTTTTGGATTTTTACTCATATTTAACCCCTGATGCACTGTGACACTAATTTTTGCCACATTCCCCTCTTTAATCCTCCTCATCAAGGGGGGAGGTAGGGTAGGGATGTTTTTGAAAATCCGATATATTGAATTCCCCCAGATAGTTAAGGGACATTAAATAAAGGTTGAGCATCAAGTATCTTACGGGTGATTTTATCCAAAGTAGCCTTATCTTTGGCAATTATAATGAAATTTCTCACATATAAAGCATGATGTCCATCCTCATCAAAGTTAACGATATTCAGAATTGAACTTGGCTGATTTAAAATAAACTGATAAAAATTGTCTACAGTAACTACTCTTTCCTCAAGAGCAGTTTTTATTTCTTCTTCTAACTTCAGAGTAAACTCTACAGAAATACCCTCCTCAGATATGGATAGAAAGTCTAAATCTGTATTCTGATAAAAATTTCCCCTGGCCAAGCTTCCAGCGATTGCAATTCCCAGCAAATTATCACCATATAATTCCTTGCCAATAGTAATTAAACTGGGTAAAGTATCTCTGAGTTCCGAAATTATTTTCTCTAATTTCTGAGGGATATTATGTTCTTGAGCGTATTCTTGTCTTAAACGAATGTTTTGCTCTAAACCTTGAAGTTCATCTGTAAAAAATTTATCAACCTTTTCTTCACTCAATAATATATGTGAATCAACACGGCTAAAAAACCTGTCCCATGTATAAGATAACCCACTAACAAGCATTTCCAGATCGTCTCCGATAATATGTATTGCCTTAGGTAAAAAATAACCAGTGAATTTTTCAAAATTTCCTACGCCAGCTACTAACTCATAATATTCTTTCCAAAGTTCAGTTATAAATCTTAAGTCTTGTTTAAATTGCCTGATTGAACGAGTATAAGTAAAATATTTAACTTGCGGTAAGTCAAGTCGGTCTGAATTTATTGAGTTTATTACTTGAATTAAGTCTTGGCTTACAATATTTCTCCTGGGCAACAGATAAATATTACCCTGATAATCTTTACCTGCCTGTTCAGGGTCTACATATATTTCTATTAATTCTTTATTAGCTACTAATTGGTTGAGTTGCGCCTCGAGCTCCTCTTGACTAAATCCTAAACTTTCAAGTTCTCCAAATGAAAATGCTTTGCCAGGATTAGTGGTAAAGATACTGGATAATGAGCTTGCTCTTATTCGCCTTAGAGATAAATTGGCTTGATGATTCTCAATAGAAGGATAAAAGGATAGAGAAGAAAGGCAAAGAGTAAGAATGGTAAAGAATAGAGATATTAACAAAAATAAAGAATGCCACTTAAAGTTAAAAATGCTGTTTAATTTTATTTTTATACACATATTATAAGTATAGCATATTTATATCAAATTTGGCAAATAAATTTTAATGCAGAATTAAAATTTGACTTTTTGCACATTTATATGCTATACTTTATAAAGAGTAAGTTATAGTTTATAAAGAATATTATAGTAAGTTTTATTTAATTAAAGAGTATAGGAATTTCCTTTTTTAAGTAGTTGTAGGGGCGACATTTATGGCGCCAGTTGCCGCGGGTCGGATAAATCCGACCCCTACAAATTTGCACCGAAGGTGCGCTAAATTCATGAGTAACCTTCATCCCGAAATTTCGGGATTACGACGGATGTTCCATTTTTAAAGTGAGGAATGTAGTTAGCTCAAAGCTTGAAGCTCAAAGCTGAAAGGTAATAAAAATGATGAAATATTTTAAGTTAACCCCCGTTAGAGATGAACTTCGTAAGATATATATTCTCTTATGGCCTAAGAAACATCTAACAGGGACGACTATTTCTAACGGGGTAAAAATCGTTGGGTTGGTTTGTTTGGTAGTGATTAGCACTATTTTGGTTTATTCAAATTCTATTTTTAACCAGATAAGAGGACATATTCTTGCACTTGATTCTTTAAATTTCTCTCTCCGTATGGTAAGAAATTCTGGCCTCAGGGGATTCTTTTTTGAAAATCAAGGAAGATTTTTTACCGTAGCTTCTTTAGAAAAACAGTTTGGCATTTCAGATTTGAAAAGTGAACTGGAAAAACTTGCTGAGGAAGGATTTATTTTAAAGATTACCCTTGAGAACCTGAAACCATATAATACAGATATAATATTTTATGGTACGATTAGAGAAAGACTCATTTCTGAAGAAATAAGTTTGGGTATTTCCAGGTTATTAATAGAAGACCAAAAGAAAATAGGTGGCTTTTTTATAGAATCGCGGACTGCCGATAGTTTCAAAGAAGATTTAAGAACAATTTCCCAATTTTACTGTGAAAGATTTAGGGGTGTTGCTCCTGGTGAAAACCCAAAGCTTTTCTATGCCAAATTGCTTCCCGTTTTTTTAGAGCTTTACAGAGATAATTTAGAGAAGTTAGCAAGCAGGATGCATAAGGTGATAAGTAGAATGCAAGACGCAAAAACCCAAGACTTTTTTGGTTATGATTATGCCAGTTATTTAGAAAATTTAATTTTAGAAGAAAAAGAATTTGTTAAAGAAGTTGAGAAATACAATCTTTTACATAGAGATGCAATAGTGGAAAGCCAGAAGAAAATTATTGTAACTTTAAGAAACAACCTTCCTGAATTCCACAGAATAGCTTTAGAAAAAGGAGATAAATTTGTTGGGTTTTTATTAATCGGTAGTTGGGTTTATCCCAACCCATCTTTAGACGCGGATGTAGATTTAGTTATGATATTTGAAGGGGATAGACAGATTAAATCTCGCAATGCTATATATGATAAACTCAAGGAATTGTTGTTTGATTCTGTGAGTGAAGTTCACTGTTTAACTAATATTATACGCCTTGATATTTTAAGGCCGGATAGTTTTCAAATATTTAATTTCCCAGAGGCAGAACTTTTTATAAGAAACTTTATAATACTTACTAATGAAGCCAGCCAATTCGAAAAAATTCGTGGGTTTCTTAAAATATATTATCCCCACAGTTTTACTGATTAATCAACCTAAGTTACGAAATTGGAAATCAGCGAGATTTAGAAACAAATCTCTAACGGAATTTACCCCCACAAATTCCTATCTAAACTTCTATACCCAATTGCTTCTGAAATGTGTTCAGCATCAATATTTTCTTTCTCTGCTAAGTCAGCAATAGTTCTTGCTGTCTTTAGTATCTTATCATAAGCTCTTGCTGATAGACCCAATTCATTTATAGCCATTTTGAGTAATTCTTCAGCTTCATCATCTATTTTGCAATATTTTTTGAGGTGTTTATTTTTCATCTGGGAATTGGTAAATATTTTATCATCTCTGAATCTTTCATTTTGTATCTTTCTTACTTTTTCTACTCTTTCTCTTATATCACAGGATGGTTCTGCATAAGCATCAGTTGTAAGCTGAACATATTTAACTGCTGGAACCTCAATATGTATATCTATTCTATCTAAAAGTGGGCCTGAGATTTTACTTCTATATCTTTGTATCTGATAGGGTGTGCAATGGCATTCTTTATCCACTGAGCCATAATAACCACAGGGGCAGGGGTTCATACTGGCTACTAACATAAACACTGATGGATAAGTTACAGTTCGCTGAGCTCTTGCCACAGTAACGTTGCCATCTTCTAATGGTTGGCGTAAAGTTTCTAAAGTGTTTCTGTGAAATTCGGGTAATTCATCTAAGAATAATATCCCGTTATGTGCTAAAGAAACTTCACCAGGCTTTGCATAGGTTCCACCTCCAGAAATGGCAATATCGGATGCAGTATGGTGAGGAGAGCGGAAAGGTCGGGTGGCTATCAGAAAGGTTTTAGCTGATAAATGTCCGCTTATACTATGTATTTTAGTAGTCTGTATTGCTTCTTCCAAAGATAATA
>CAYOMG010000019.1:0-12448 GCA_964404995.1 uncultured Planctomycetia bacterium
TTGATTCTTCCCTGTGCCCTTTAGGGTACCTGTGCCCTAAAGGGTATAAGATATAGTTTATGATATTGAATAAGATACAAAAATTTAATGCGTTGTCTTTAAGATACACACTGATATCGACAGGAGAATATCTGTGTGCATTCTAAGAATATCTGTGTGCATTCATTTTTAACAAAGCCTTATTATAATATAACCCTGGGGGGTCTGCTTTTACAAAAAGTTTTTTAGAGACCTTTTGTAAATGTTTGACTTCTTTCAGAGCCTACAGATATAAGTTCAATTTTTGCGCCTGTCAGTCTTTCAAGATGTTCAATGTAAGATTTAGCATTAGGAGGCAAATTTTGGTATGTGGATATTGAACCTGTATCTTTTAACCATCCTGGATGTTTGATGTATATAGGTTCCGATTCTTGTAAAATCCGCATATTTGCAGGAAATTCTTTATATACTTTATCTTTGTATCTGTATCCAATACATATCTTTATCTCTTCCATCTCATCTAAAACATCTAACTTTGTTATTGCTATGGAATTGAGATTATTTATTTTTACCGAGTAGCTAACCAATACAGCATCAAACCATCCGCATCTTCTGGGACGTCCTGTAGTTGCTCCGAACTCTTTTCCTTTATTGCGAATTTTATTTATCAATTCAAGTTCAAATTCAGTAGGGAAAGGCCCTTTCCCTACCCTGGTAGTATATGCTTTTGCTACACCAATTATTTTATCAATCTTTGTGGGTCCTATTCCTGTACCTATGCAGGCTCCTCCAGAGGAAGCATTAGAAGAAGTTACATAGGGATATGTACCAAAATCTATATCTAACAATACACCCTGAGCACCTTCAAAAAGTATGCTTTTGTTAGAAGTTACTGTGCTATTCAAAATACTCACAGTGTCCTTAATGTATTTTGATATCCTATTTCTATAATTTAAATATTGTTCTAAAATACAATCATATGAAAACCCATCTAAATTATACATTTTTTTAAAAATTAAATTTTTCTCTTCTATATTTTGTTCTAATTTTTCTTTAAAAAGCTCAGTATCTAAAAAATCGGACATTCTTATTCCACAGCGATTAATTTTATCTACATAGCAGGGGCCAATTCCTCGTCCGGTGGTACCAATGTTCCTTTTTTTCTCCCTTAACTCTTCTAAAAGCTTATGGTAGGGAAAAATAATATGTGCTCTATCACTAATAATTAGATTGCTATCCACTTCTATTTTTTCTTTTCTCAAATTATCAATTTCGTAAATTAAAACCCCTGGATCTATTACCACGCCATTTCCTATAATACAAATTTTATCTTTATGTAAAATCCCTGAAGGGATTAGATGAAGGATGAACTCTTTTCCGTCCACAACTACTGTATGTCCGGCATTATTACCACCTTGGAACCTTACAACATAATCTGCATCTTTAGCCAAGATATCTATCACTTTACCTTTGCCTTCATCTCCCCATTGTGTTCCAACTATTACTGTATTAGCCATAGCTATAAATTATCTGTGTCAGAAGTCAGAAGTCAGATTTTTTTTCTGTTTTCTGTTTTCTGTTTTCCGTAACTAGGGATTCATTGTAAAAATCTTTTGAGCGATATCCGGATATTTTGCAATGAATCTTAATTCATCCTCAGTCAGAGGTTTTTGAGTATGCACATTGGCACATCGCACTAAATCTAAAATTTTTACTGCTTCTTCTCTATCTTTAAATTTTATTTCTAATTTATCGTAAACATTCCGAAACCCTTTTATTCCACTGTATTCTCCTACTGTAATGTGCCTCCCTGTTTCAATAATCTCTGGTTCTCCTCTCCCTAACTCTTCAAAGTGGTACAATTCATAATTGCGCCAGTCTTTAAGTGCACCATCAGCATGAATCCCTGACTCATGAGCAAACATATTAGCTCCTACCCCAGGCTGATTTATGGGAATAGGCACACCAAAAGCATAAGAAGCATAACGAGCTAACCGCCATGAAAGATTAAGTTTTATTTTATTACCAAAAACACATTTGTCTCTTTCTCCTGATACGAATTTGCCTTTGGCAGAAGCGGAAAACCCACTGGAAAACTTTAATGCAAGTATTGTTGAGACCAGGTCAGCATTACCTGCGCGCTCCCCCATACCATTAACCGTGGTATTGATATACGCATCCACCCCAGCATCTAAACATGCTTTTGCACCTGCAATAGAACATGCTATCGCTAATTCTAAATCGTTATGACAATGAATTTCAATTGGGATATTTAATTTCTTAGCCAATTTATAAACCCGTTTATAAATTGTAAACGGGTCATCATAACCTAAGGTGTCACAATATCTTATTCTGTCTGCACCTTTATCTTTTGCCTCTTTGCTAAATTTTAAAAGATAATCCTCATCTGTTCGAGAGGCATCTTCAGCATTAACACCTACAGTCTTTACACCTTTCTCTTTGGCCAAGACTAAAGCTTGAGACATAACTTTTAACACATCTTGTTTAGAGAACTTCCCTCTAAATTTACCATAAATCATCTGATCTGAGGTAGAGATAGAAATATTTAAATGTTTAATTTTAGTCAATTTAGTAGCAATTTCTATATCTTCTGGTATTGCTCTTGTCCAGCCGCTCAATATTATAGGCTTAAGAATTCCTAACTTAACAAGTTCTAAATTTGCATTGAGGTAATTAGTTTCATGTGGAGTAACGGGGAACCCAAATTCACTCTGATAAATACCCATCTGGTTTAAGTAAATATTAATCATAGTCTTCTGTAATTTAGCCAGACCGAGTCTTGAAGTTTGCACACCATCACGATTTGTCACATCAATTATATATATTTTATTTTTTTTCTTACTCATAATTTAACTAACTTTGCCTCCCAAATGTCAGAATTTTTTTCAATCTCTTCTAATACCTTTTCCGAAACGAAACTATCAACATTAAGAACAGTTATGGCATCTCCACCCGCTTTCCTTCTTCCGAAAGTCATTCCTGCAATATTTATACTATTATTCCCCAATATAGTCCCAATCGCACCTATCACTCCTGGTGTATCTTTATTAGAAATGATAACCATATATCCACTGGGGATTGCTTCTACATAAAAATCATCTATTTTAACAATCTTCAGATTATTTTTTGTGAATAGTGTGGCCATAGCAGTTCTTTTCTCTTTATCCGTCTTCACTTCGGCTGTAATAAGATTGGTAAAATTCTCTTTTTTAGCGGTTTTGGTCTCAATTACTTTAATCCCTCGCTCCCTGGCTATAACAGAAGCATTTACATAATTTACATTCTCACCTACAACAGGAGCTAAAAGCCCTTTTATAAAAGCTATAGTCACATAGGATGTAGAGTAATCTGTTATATCGCCACTATATTTTATTACTACCTGCAATATGTGCCCCCTTACTAATTGTGCCTCCAAACTGCCAAGTTTTTCTGCCAATTCTACATACGGTTTAATCATATTATATACATCAGGCTCAATTGAAGGCATATTTACTGCATTTCTAACACCTTTACCCAGCAGGGCATCCTTTACTTGTTCGGCTATCTCAATTGCTACATTACTTTGGGCCTCTTCAGTAGAAGCTCCTAAGTGACAGGTTGCAACAATTTTATCTGATTCTAATAAAGGATTAACCTCGGGGGGTTCCTTCTCAAAAACATCTAAAGCTGCACCTGCTACTTTTCCCGTCTGTAATGCTTTAAATAGAGCCTGCTCGTCAACAATTCCACCTCTTGCACAACTAATTATTCTGGCACCTTTTTTAATTTTATTAAATGCTTTTTCTCCCAGAATATACTTAGTGTCTTTAGTTAAGGGGGTATGAACCGAGATATAATCAGACTCTTTGAGTAACTCTTCCAACTCAACCAGCTTTACGCCTATTTGATTCGCCTTCTCTGTAGAAAGGTAGGGATCATAAGATATGATTTTCATTCCAAAGGCAATAGCTCTTTTTGCTACTTCCGTTCCAATTCTACCTAATCCTATTATTCCTAAAGTTTTTCCGTATAGTTCACTGCCCATAAATTTTTTTCTTTCCCATTTGCCTTCCTTAACTGACCGGTTTGCTTGTGATATATTACGAGATAAAGCTAACATTAAACTCATAGTATGTTCAGCAGTAGCTATAGTATTACCTCCCGGGGTATTCATTACTATTATTCCATACTTACTGGCTTCTTCTACATCTACATTATCCAATCCTACTCCGGCTCTACCTATAATCTTTAACTTGTGAGCGGCTTGAATTATATCCTTTGTAAGTTTAGTCCCACTTCTTATTATTATTGCCTCGGCATCCTCTATTGTCTTTTTTAGTTCATCTGGAGATAACTTCGTTCCTACATTAACCTCAAAACTCTTTTCTTCTCTAAGTATTTCTATCCCTTCATCGGATAATGAATCAGTTATTAGTATCTTATGCATACTACCCTCCAAAAAAATGTTATCTGAAGTTGCTTTTTGTAACCTCAGTTAACCTCAGATAACCTTTAATAATACTTCCTGAGCCTTCTTTACTCCGCATCCTAACTCAAATTTATAACCTAAATCTTTCAAGGCTTTTTCTAAAGCAGAAATACCCTTAATGATATCAAAATCCTGAACATGTCCTAAATGTGCAATTCTGAAAATTTTCCCTTTCAATTCACCCTGTCCACCAGCAATAGCCACTCCATATTTTTCACGCATTAATTTAACCAATTTTTGGCTATTAATACCTTCTGGGGAATAAACTGAAGTTACTGCATTAGAACTTGCAGATGCGGTAAACAGCTTCAGTCCTAATGCACAAAGTGCCTCTCTGGTTACTTCAGCAAGCTGAGCATGTCTTTTTAATGCATTCTCTAACCCTTCACTTTTTATATGTAAAAGTGCTCTATTTAAAGCGAGAATTAGCGTAACTGAAGCAGTAAAAGGTGTATTAGATTCAGCTAAAGCTTCTTTTGCCTTTGCTAAATCAAAATAATACCTTGGTAATTTTGCTTGCGAGTGTTTCTGCCACGCTTTTTCACTTACACTTATAAATCCCAACCCTGGAGGTATCATTAATCCTTTTTGTGAACCAGCCACAATCACATCTACTCCCCACTCATCTGTCTTAAGTTCGCAAGCACCAAGACCGCTAATGGCATCTACTATCAATATTGCATTAGTCTCTTTTACAATCCTCGCAATAGATTCAATATCATTTACTACTCCTGTTGAAGTTTCACAAAGTGTAGTATATACTGCTTTGATACGTTGTGCTTCGTGCTTTAAAGCTTTAGCAATTTTTTGAGGCTCAACTGCTTCATCCCAGTTAACTTCAATGGGAATAACTTCAATCCCATACATTTTACAAATCTCACTCCAACGTTCCCCAAATTTACCTCCTATTACAACTATAACCTTATCGCCTTTAGATAAGAAATTAGTTACAGAGGTTTCCATAGCTCCTGTCCCACTTGATGAAAATATAAAAACCAGATTTTTAGTTTGAAATACATATTTAAGATTACTACTTACTTCATCAAATATTCTACGAAATTCTTCTGTGCGGTGATGAATAATAGGCTCTGCCATAGAAAGAAGTACATCTTCAGGAATTTGAGTTGGGCCAGGAGTTAACAATAAAGGTTTTCTCATCATGGTAATATCCTCCTTTAATGAGTAACAATCACTTCATCTACTATTCCATATTTCTTCGCTTCTTCTGCAGACATAAAATAATCTCTATCTGTATCTTTCTGAATTTTTTCTAGTGGCTGTCCAGTATGTCTTGAGAATAACTCGTTTATTTTATCTCTTAACCGTAAAATCTCTTTTGCCTGAATACTTATATCTTCAGCAGCTCCTTTTATCCCACCCCATGGCTGATGAATCATAACCCTTACATTAGGCAGAGCATATCTTTTACCTTTAGTTCCCACTGCAAGCAATAATGCACTTAAACTGGCAGCTTGACCTACGCAATAGGTAGCTACATCTGGCTTTATAAACTGAATAGTATCATAAATAGCTAAACCTGAAGTAACTGTTCCGCCAGGAGAGTTTATATAAAGGCTAATATCTTTATTTGGATTCTCCATTTGCAAAAATAGCATCTGCGCAATAACTAAATTTGAAACGTTGTCATCTACTGGGGTCCCGAGAAAAACAATTCTGTCTTTTAATAATCTGGAATAAATGTCGTATGCACGTTCGCCGCGTGCAGATTGCTCAACTACCATTGGAACTAAAGTTTGTCCTCTTTCATTCATTTTTCACCTCCGTTATTAGTTTAGTCTTAGGGCTTCACAAAACGAAGCCCTTGATTACACAGATAAATTTCTCGTCGGTAATCTGTGTAATCTTCTTCAGAATCAATGTAATCAACATCCCTGAACGAGTTTTGTGAGGGGCTGTTAGTTTAGTTTCAAATCCTAGTATATTGTTGCATAAATAAAAGACGTATTGTAGTTGCCCAATTTACTTGTGCCACGAAGGGGTATTGGGCAAGCCGATAAATCGGCGAACTACAATTTATGTCACAGTGAACTAACCGACAAAATTAAGTCTCTACTATATCAGCTTCGTTCAACAAGAATTCAAGAACTTTAGTTTGCTTCAGCTCTAAACATATACGCTCTTCCAGTCTTTCACTCTTTATACGTTTTCTAAGATCTTCAGGAGTTTGTTTGGTTTGAGCAGCTATGGATTGGATTTGGTCGTCTATCTCTCCCTGGCTAATTTTTATTCCTTCTTGTTCGGCTATATAATCTAATATAAACCAGAGTTTTACCTTATTTTTCGCTTCTTCAGAAACTGTTTCTTCCAATTTGTTAACTTGCTCTTTTGTTTCAGTATCATTGTATCCTTGATGAGATAATCTCCTTTGTATACTCTGAACCATGGCTTCTTTTTCTGCATTTACTAAAGAATTTGATAATGGGAACGAACAACTATTTAATAAAAAACTTATTATTTGAGACTGTGTATCATGTTTTATGCTGATTTTATTATTTTTATCCAACTCTTCTTTTATCTTTTCTTTCAATTCAGACAAATTAGAAAATGGACCTAAGCTCTTTGCGAATTCATCGTTAATTATAGACAATTTCTTATATTTTATCTCGTGTATTTTTATTCTAAAATTTGCTCTTTTCCCTTCGAATTCTCGTCCATAAACTTCTTTACCCAATGTAGCTTCTATGTTTATTTCATCCTCTCTCTTTGTTCCCAAAAGAGATTTTTTTAATTCTGGGAGTTTCAAATTGTCTGAAATATGGAGCCATGTCTTTTCCTTTTTTTCTATTATCTTACCATTTATACTACATCTAAAATCGCATATTATGTAATCACCTTCTTTAACTTTTTCTTCTTCAACATTCACCATCTGAGCATTATCGTCTTGTAGTTTATGTAAAACTTTTTGAATATCTTCAGTGGTTACTTTTATATTTTTACTTTTTGTCTTAATTCCTTTGTATCGCTTCAAATTTATCTGTGGTCTTATATCAAAGCTTATTCTGAATTTAAGTCTATCTTTTTCAAGTTGAACATTGGAGACTTCAGGCAGAGTTAAAGGAGAAAGATTCCCTTCTCTTATAAATTTTTGAGTGGTTTCTGGAATAAGCCTGCGAAGCAATTCATCTTCTACTTCCTCTTTATAATATTTTCCTAATAAATCTTCCGGAACTCTACCTGCTCTAAATCCTGGCAATTTAGCTCTCTTTCCCAACTGTTGATAAATCTGCTTTAGCTCTTTATTTATCTGTTGGGGAGGGACTTCAATATCTATAACTCTGTGCAAATCATTAACCTCTTTAATTCTAGTCTTCATCATGACCTAACGGGGTTTATGTTTTATCTTCTCCATATGTCTTCCAAGCCACTTTTCTAATTTATCTATTGCTTTATCAATAGAAAAATACATATCTTCAGTATTTTCTTTTACTGTTTGTGTAGCCTGTTTCATAGTGAGAACTATCTCTGCAATATGACGGTATCTTTGAGTTTCAAGTATAAAATGAACCTCCATAACATTATGAGTATATCTATTAAGTCTTTTGACCCTATCCTGAATATGGCTTCTTATTCCTGGAGTAATTTGGATATTTCTACCCGTAATATTGATCTGCAAAGTTCTCTCCCAAATAAATCTCTCTAGCTTTAGAATCATTTATTAATTCTTTTGAGGTCCCAGATATCAAAACTTTGCCTTCATGCATAATATATGCCCTATCAGTTATGGAAAGAGTTTCCCTGACATTATGGTCAGTAAGCAAAATCCCCAACCCCTTATTTTTTAAATCCTTAATTATTTTCTGGCATTCTGCTACAGCTATTGGATCTATTCCACTAAATGGCTCATCTAAAAGTATAAATAAAGGATCTGTTACTAAGGCTCTTGTAATTTCTAATCTTCTCCTTTCACCTCCTGAGAGAGTATATGCTTTATTCTTAGCTAAATTTGAAATTTTTAATTCTTCAAGTAGAACTTTTAACCGAGCCTCTCTCATTGAAAAAGAAATGTTGAGCGTTTCCAATATCGCCATTATATTTTCCTCAACAGTTAACTTACGAAACACGGAGCTTTCCTGAGATAAATATGCTACACCATTTTTTGCTCTTTTGTGAATTGGAAGATTAGTAATATCTTTACTATCAAAAATTATCCTTCCACTATCAGGCTTTACTAATCCTACCACCATATAAAAGGTGGTAGTTTTACCTGCACCATTAGGTCCTAATAAACCTACTATTTCTCCACGATGGACATTTAGTTCAACTTTATCTACAACCCTGCGTCCGTTATATGTCTTTACTAATTCTTCTATCTGCAATAAATGGCTATTATTCATCAGCTTGCTCCATAAGCCCTACTCCCATTTCGCTAGGGTATATTATAAGCCTAGGATTTCCTAATAGAGTTACTTTGCTGTCCTTAGCGGAATATATCGCTTTTTCACTATGCGAGATATTTCTCCCCATTTTTATAACCACATTGCCAGTTGCAATAATTTTCTCTATTTCTCTCATTTTTGAATTAAAAAGAACTTTCATTCTATCTGCAAGTAATTTCCCATCTTGAGTAATCGCTTTTACATTTTTATTAAAAAAAGCTATGTTTTTTTTATAATCAATATCTAATGGCCCTTCACAAGTAATTATAGTAGAAGGTTGTGCTTCTAATCTTACATTATGCTTTAGAGTTACTTTACTTAATTCTGTATCCATACGAGCTCCTTTACCCACCAGATTTATATCCGCTTGATTTATTTTTACTAAATCTTTGGTGTATATAATTTTTGTATCTTTATTCCAGTTAATACTATCTGTAAAAAGCGTCACGCCATCAGATGTTGTAATAACGACATCTTTATCTAGATAAAGATTATGTGTGTTTCTGTTTATCAATCCGCTCTTAGATGTCAAATTTACTTCTCTTTCTTCACCAAAGAATATAGCATTTATATTTTCTAACTTTATTATTTCGTCTAAAATCTTTGCATTAGCTCCTTCTATTTGCCAGGACTTTCGTCTATTGTCATCATATTCTTTTAAAGAAAAATTTTTAATTTGACTAGCTGGCTCTTGAGACACAGCTACTAATAAAGTTTCTGTTTTTCTTTCACACCCAAGAGTAAAAATCATCTGAAAGAAAATAAATATAAAAATAAATTTATTATTCATTGGCAAAGAAAATCTGCGTAATCCTTCAATCAAAAAACTCCATATATTTTAGGACTTTTCAGAGCTCTTTAATAATAACATATATTAAATTTTTCAGTCAAGAAAAATCGCCCTTCGGTAATTGCACAAGATTAGCACAGATTTCCTACTAAGTAAGTGTTTTTTATGTGTTATAATACAAAAGGAAGTTCCTCTCTGCAAAATTTACAGCATGAGTTATTATCCAACTCAATTGCATTTACCATAAATCCAACTCTTGAAATCACTTCCTTCCCACAATATGGACAGAAACTATTTTCAAATTTACTTCCCGGCAAATTTCCTGCATAAACATAGTTTAAACCGGATTTTTTCCCAATTTCAATTGCTTCTAAAATTTTCCTTTCTGGTGCAGGAGGTAAATTCTCCATTTTATAATGGGGATAGAAACGCGAAATATGCCAGGGAATATCTTTTGAAATAGAAGCTAAAAATTCTACTATTTTTCCCAATTCATCCTTTGAATCATTTTGTGATGGAACAAGAAGTGTAGTTACTTCGACCCAGATACCTGCTTTTTTCATATTTTTTATAGTTTCAAGTACTGGGTTAAGCTTTGCCTTGCAAAATTTTTTATAAAACTCATCTGAAAACGACTTTAAATCAATATTAGCTGCATCAACCAAATCTTTCATCAAATCCAGTGCTTCCTTGGTTTGATAACCATTAGTTACAAAATTATTCTTCAAACCATTTTTCTTTGCTAATTTCGCAGTATCATATGCATATTCAAAAAAAACTGTAGGTTCTGTATAGGTATAAGATATGCTTCTACATTTATACCGTATAGCTTCTTCAACGATTCTCTCTGGCAAGACATTATTCTTTCCTAAAATATTTGAAACAGAAAGCACGGAAGCCTGAGAGATATCCCAGTTTTGACAAAAATCACAATGAAAGTTACAACCTACAGTTGCGATAGAATAACTTGCTGAAGATGGTAAAAAGTGAAAAAATGGCTTTTTTTCAATTGGGTCAATATTTACTGTTATTGCTTTACCATATACTAAACTAAAAAGTGTCCCTTCTCTGTTCTCTCTTACACCGCAAAACCCTCTTCTGCCAGTGGGAATAATACATCTATGAGCACAAAGTTTACACTTTACTTTCCCCTTTTCATATGGTTCCCAGAGCATTGCTTCTCTTAGTTCAATTTTTCCCATCAGGGCTATTTCTCCATCGCCGACCTATCCATCCCCATTGAGCTGGGTATTTCACTATATATCTTTCAATTACATCAGATATCTTTTGAGTAATTATACGGATATTCTCCTGTGTAAAACTTAAATCTTTAAATTTTAATACAGGTTCTATTACTATTCTATGTAAATCTGCTTTTTCTCTTATAATAAACATAGGTATAATGGGAGACTTATTTCTTAAAGAAAATACTGCAGCACCTATTGGAGTTGAAGTGGCTCTCCCAAAAAAATTCACAAACATTCCATCTGCACCTGCATCCTGATCAGCTTCTAATATAAGCAGTTGATTATCTCTCAAAGCATGTAAGGATTCTCTTACACATATTCTTTCTGGTTTTGTAAAAATGCAATTTATCCTCTGCTTAGCCAGCATATCCAATATTATAGGACTCGTTCTTTCATCTCTCAAGTTTCTCACTATTAAGTTTACTTTATATCCTTCCAAAACTAAGGCTCTTACTAAAAGTGGGAAATTACCAAAATGAGCAATTATTACTACCACACCATTTTTTGATTTGAAAGCATTATCCAGATGTTCTGCGCCTTCTATATAGAAAAATCTTTTTTGGAATTTTTTTGATTTTGTTGAAAACCATAGTGTTTCTACTATGCTTTTTGCTATATTTTCAAAAGATTGTTTAGATATTCTAAGTAATTCAAAAAAATCTTTATCAGGAAAAGCGATTTTCAAATTATTCAGAGCAATTTTTCTATGTCGACTTGATGTAAAAAACAGAATTAAAGATAAATTTTTTGAGAGAAAATAAATAAACTTTTCAGGTAAAACCCATGCAACTTTTCTCGTTAATCTCAATATTATCCTTCCTAACATATATCTTGCATATCTTTTTATTTGTTTTGAATTCATTGAAGCTTTTTGTATGCTGCAATTCAAACACAGATTAACTGCTCGCCGCACAGCTATCGCAGGCGGGGATATTCACTGATTAAATATTTTCTTTATAATCAGTGTCTACTGTCTAAATCACAGTTTTTATACAGGAAGGTTATTTTTCAATGATATTATATGGTAAGGTAAATTTTTGGCCTGCTTTTCATCTACTATATGATAGGAGATGATGTATAATTTATCACCCTTACATCCTAACTTTGCTGCCGGTCCATATAAAACTACCTTTCTGCTACCTTTTTTTTCTGCAATAGTATAAGTTTCAAATGAAGCTTTATTTGATAGATTAAATATTTGCACAATCTCACCTGCTGAAATGTTTGCTTTATCCAATATGAGCTTATCTAATCCAATGCTACCTGAATAGCTAAGTTTACAATCTGTTACATAAGCTTGTTTAATTACGCATTTTGTTAGAATTCTCAACATCTTTTCACAAATTCTTGAACAGAAAAATGACAAATCCTAAATGTCAAATCCCAAATAAATCGAAGAAACTTCGTCCGCCAAAGTTCGGTGGCGGACTCAGGACTACTCTTTGCGAAGTTCCTTGGGGGAACTGTTTACTCGAGACATAGAACAGCTAAAGATTACCGGAAGAACTAAAAACTATGATTTTTATATTTTCCTGTACCCCAAGAA
>CAYOMG010000020.1:0-12161 GCA_964404995.1 uncultured Planctomycetia bacterium
TTAATATTTCTTTTTGTAGCTTATCTGCCTCTTTATAGTGTGTGGTCCCTATCTGATAAAGTTTGCATTTCATATTATATGTATAGGTTCTCCTAAATATAAATGGACTGCTTCTGTAACTATTTCAGAAAGTGTAGGATGTGCAAATATTATATCTTTTAATTTGTGAATCTGCACATTCATTGCCATCCCTAATACAAAATGGCCAATTAATTCAGTCGCCCCAAAACCTATTATATGAACTCCTAAAAGTTTATCTGTATCAATATCTCCTATTAGCTTAATCATTCCCTGAGTTTCAGATAAGCAATTAGCTTTACCTAAAGCTTGATATGGGAAATTAATCTTTTTAATTTTATACCCGAGTTTAGCTGTCTCTTCTTCGGTTAAACCCACACAAGCGGCTTCAGGATGAGTAAAAATACATCGAGGAATTATGTTATAACTTACATTTTTTTGCTCATCACACAAGGCATTCTCTGCCGCCACCCTTCCCTCATATGAAGCCTTATGTGCTAATAGCTTCCCTCCTATGCAATCGCCTATAGCAAAAATATTTCTTTGCGAAGTTCTAAGATTATTATCTACAGCTATTTCTTTATCTTTTAACTCTATCCCAGCATTCTCTAAGCCTATATCTTTTACATTAGGTCTTCTTCCCACACAAATCAACGCCTTATCGAAATTAATTACTGTGGAATCTGAAAAAGTAGCAATAAGACAGCTTGAAGCTTCCTCAAGCCTTTCTATTTTTGTAGATGTTTTTATATCTATTCCCTGCTTTTTCATAAATTGCTTAAGTAATCTTGCAATTTGAATATCTTCTTGAGGAAGGACATTGTTCATCATCTCAACTAAAGTTATCTTTGTGCCAAACTGGTGAAATATGTAAGCTAATTCACATCCAATCACTCCGCCGCCAATAATCAGAAGCTTAGCTGGAGGTTCGCTGATATTCAAAAGCTCAAGACTTGATAAGATATTTCTTGAATCAAACTTAATGCCAGAAAGCTCAGCCGGGGAGGAACCTGTAGCTATTATTATTTTATCAGCTTCTATAATATCTCGTTTAGAATGAGATTCTAATTCTATAGTGTTTTTAGAAATCAAATGTGCTTTTTTAAATATAACCTCCACTCCTCTCTTCTTAAGGATAAACTCTATTCCTTTACGCAACCTTTCTATAATTTCCTGATTTCTCTTTTTGACTTGATTGAAGTCGAGAGTATAATCAGAAATAGTTATCCCAAACTGAGAGGCTCTTTTTAGGTTAAAGATTATATCAGATACAACTTTTAAGCTTTTACTTGGAATACATCCACAATTTAAACATACTCCACCCAAACGCTCTTTTTCTATAAGAGCCACCTTTGCTCCTAATTGAGAAGCTCTTATAGAAGCTATGTAACCTCCAGGCCCGGCACCAATAATACATATATCATATTTTCTCATTTATCTTTCGAATTACACATTTTAGGTCTTGCTTGTTTTGTGTAAATCTTTATAGTTTGTTTTATCTCCTTTGCTCCTTGTAGCAATTTCTCTCTTTCTTCATCAGATAATTTAAGTTCTATTATTTCCTTTATGCCATCTTTCCCAATTTTAGCTGGTACACCTATACATATATCTTCAAGACCATATTCTCCCTGGAGGTAACACGAAGTGGGTAAAATTTTAGTTTTATCCTTTAATATAGCCTCAACTATTTTATATATCCCGCAAGAAGGAGCAAAAGATGCACTTTGCCCTTTTAATAAATCAACAATAAATGTCCCCTGATTAGAACTCTTTTGAGACAATTCTCCTATTTTTGCCTCAGATAATAATTCCTGAATAGGTATGCCTGAAATATTCGAATATTTTGGCAGTATGAGCATTGAAGAACTATGTGGACCAATTACCATGCTATTAATTTGACTATAAGACAAATTTAAATCTTCAGCTAAACATGCATTAAATCTTGTAGAATCTAACACTCCAGCCATACCTATAACTTTTGATTTATCAAAACCACTTAGCTTATAACAAATATATGTCATTATATCTAATGGATTAGTTACTACTATTATCACACATTCTTGTGTAATATATTTCTTTATATTTAACATTACTTCCTTCATAACTCTCAGATTATTTTCTATTAAATCTTTTCTCTTCATGCCTGGTTTTCGAGGATACCCTGCAGTGATAATTATAATTTTTGAATCTTTAATCAATGAGTAATCATCAACACCTACTGCTTTACAATCTGAATTTAGGCAAGCACTGGCATCATTTATGTCTCTTGCCCTACCTTGAGCTAACCCTTTTATTGTATCTACTAAAATAACATCTGCTAAACCTGCCTCAACAATTCTTGCACAAGTTAGACTACCCACGTTACCTGCGCCAATTATAGAAACCCTCATATCCACTTCGTTCATATTGATTAAATGATGAATAGTTAAATTGTCAAATTAAAAAACAAAGAAGATTTTTATTTAACCTTTTAACCAGTTGGCAATTATGTATTATGTGTTAAATAAAGTTTTGTGTTTTTTGAAATGTGCTATAGCCCCACCAGCCTGAAGAATTTTTAGCATCAAATCAGGTAAGGGTTTAATTTTTATATCTATATTTTGGGTAATATTCTTTAAAATATTTTTTTGTAAATTCAACTCTAACCTATCTCCTTGTTGAATCTGCAATGTATCTGTTTCTACCAAAACAAGCCCTATATTTATTGCATTACGATAAAAGATACGCGCAAAAGATTTTGCAATTACTGCGGAAATACCTGCGAGCTTGATTGTCTGAGGTGCCTGTTCTCTGGAAGAACCACAACCAAAATTTTTCCCTCCAACAATGAAATCTCCCCTCTTAATCTTTTTGTAAAAGTCAGGAATTAAATCTTCCATAAGATGTTTAGCCAATTCTTCTGGTTGGGTAATTGAAAATTTATATCTTCCTGAAATAATATAGTCAGTATTTATATTCTCACCAAATTTGTGAACCTTGCCTTTTAGTATCATTCTTTTAGTAGCGAGTAGCAAACCCCCACGAGGTAAGTAGAGCTGATTACAGATAGAGAATACTATCTGCTCTCTACTCTCTACTTATTTATAGGTATTTCCTTGGGTCAGTAATTTTACCTTCTATGCAGGAGGCAGCAACTGTAGCAGGAGATGCAAGATAGATAAAGGCATTGGGATTGCCCATCCTACCTTTGAAATTGCGATTTGCAGTAGATATTACTACTTCCCCATCTGCAGGAATACCAGCATGCGTTCCTACACATGGACCACACCCAGGAGGAATTATTACACCTCCTGCTTGAATAATGTCTTCTATAACACCTTTTTTAAAGGCACCAATATATACCTTCTTAGAAGCACAAGATACTATCAATCTTATATCTGGATTTATATTTCTGCCTTTAAGGATTCTGGCAGTCTCTATTAAATCTTCCAGCCTTCCATTTGTGCAAGTACCTATATATGCCTGATCTATCCTGGTACCCTCTACCTTATCTATATTAAAAACATTATCTACTCTGTGTGGCTTAGCTACCTGAGGAATTAAATTAGATACATTTATCTCAAGAGTCTGAATATATTCTGCATCAGAGTCACTAAACACAGGCTCAATTTTCTTATATAAAATCCTTTCAAAATGCTGCATGACCTTAGAATCTGCATCCATAATACAAGTCTCCGCTCCCATCTCTGCAGTCATATTAGCCAAACACAGCCTATCGTTTAAACTGAAAGAATCTATTGTCTCTCCTTTAAATTCTATCGACTTAGAAGTTGCTCCATCTTGACCAAGTTTACCTATTATATTTAATATTACATCTTTAGCATAAACACCCATAGGAAGACTTCCATATAATTCAATTTTTATGCTTTCAGGAACGCGAAACCAGTTCTTGCCGGATGCTAAAATAAGACTTATATCAGTAGAACCCATCCCTGTACAAAATGCATTTAAAACACCACAAGTCAAAGTATGAGAATCGGCACCGCAAACTAAACTTCCTGGGAAAGCAAAGCCTTTTTCAAAAATTATTTGATGAGATATCCCTGAACCTATATCATATAATTTTATATTTTTATCTTTAGCAAATTCCCTCATTCTTCCATGAATTTGAGAGATTTCTTTATTAGGACTTGGCGAAGAATGGTCAACAAACATTGCAAATTTTTTATTGTCAAAAACCCCATCATTACTTAGATTATTGAAGTTGTCTATTACTAAATTACTGGTGCCATCTTGACTGAAGCAAAAATCCACATTACAGATTCCTATTTCTCCTTCTTTTAAGCTTTTTTTTGAATGTTGACTTAATATCTTTTCAGCTATAGTTTTACCCATAGGTTTTCACTCTTATTTTTTGCGCTTGAAAAACTTCCTTAAGCCTTCTGCAAATCCTTTTGATTTTTCTCGTTGAGCTGCCTCTATTGGCATTTTCTTCTCTTGAGACTCAGGTTTTTCTGCAATTTTTATCTTCTCTGTAGTTTCGTCTTTTTGTTCTTTGAGCCTTTCAGATTTAATATCTGTCTTTTTTAAGCGTTTTTTACTTATTTTTTTAGTTTCAGGCTTTTCCTCTTTTGCCGTCAATTCTAAAATAACCATAGGACTGTTGTCTCCCTGACGACTGCCGAGATGTACTATCCGGGTAAAACCACCATTTCTATTTTTAAACCGTGGGGAAATTTTGCTTACCAAAAGTGTAGTGAGATTCCTATCGTTTAAAACCTGATTTACACTCCTGTATGAGTTTAAATCTCCCTGTTTAGCTTTGGCTATCAATCTTTCTATTAATTGTTGGGCTACCTTAGCTTTAGCAAGTGTGGTCTCTACTTTCTGGTATTTGATAACTGATTTAACTATATTATTGACTAACGCCTTGCGATGTGCAGTGTTCCTGTTTAAACGTTTACCCTTTTTTCTGTGTCTCATTTTTCAACCACTTATGCTTGTTCCCTTCGGTCGCTCCATAAGTTCTGGGCTTTATCTAACTCCCCTGGTAATTCCATCTCTAAAGAAAGTTCCATTTTTTTTAATATCTCTCCAATTTCTGCTAAAGATTTCTTACCAAAATTCCTGTATGCTAACATTTCTTTTTCAGCCTTTGTCACTAATTCACCAATTGTTTTAATTCCTGATTCTTTTAAACAATTAGTGCTTCTTACTGAAAGTTCTAATTCAGAAATTGGCATATTTAATTTCTCTTTAAGTTCTTCAAGTTTATTCTCTTCTTCCTTCACTTCTTCTTCCGGTAATTGTCCAAAATTTACAAATATATCAAAATGTCTCTGCAAAATAATAGATGCATACAAAAGAGCATCTTTAGGTGATATGCCACCACTTGTCCAAATTTCCAAAATAAGCTTATCATATTCAGTAGTTTGCCCTACACGAGTATTTTCAATTGTAAAATTGGCTTTTTTTACCGGAGAGAAAACCGTATCAATGGGAATTACTCCTATTGGCCACTCTTCCTGTTGTGATTGTCTTTCTACTGGCAAATATCCTCTACCTGTACTAACTTCCATTTCAGCCTTTAATCTTATCTTTTTAGTCAATGTAGCTATATGTAAATCAGGGTTAAAAATCTCTATGGTTTCATCAGTTTGGATATCGGAAGCTTTTATTTCTCCTTTCTTATTAACATTTAATAACATAATCTTGGGTTGTTTTGCAGACAATCTTAAAATTAATTTTTTAATATTAAAAATTATCTCTGTTACATCTTCTAATACACCAGGTATGGTAGAATATTCATGTAATATACCATCAAATTTTACCCATGTTACTGCTGTACCCTGGATACTAGAAAGTAACATCCTTCTTAAAGAATTGCCTATAGTTACACCATATCCACTTTCAAAAGGCTCAGCAATAAATTTTCCATATGTACTGGTGTAAGTAGATTCATCGCATTCTAATTTCTTAGGCATTTCAAAATCTTTCCATTTTATACCCATAAATTACCCTCCTCTAATGAGCACCCACCGTTTTGATTCGCTCCCGACGTATCGTCGGGACGAATCAGTGGGTGCGAGTAATCCCCCCTTCTTTGTTTTCACAAAGAAAACAGGGGGGATAAATTCAGCCAGCAGACTTATGTTCGCTCCCTTCGGTCGCTCCGTAAGTCTGGGCTTCATTTACTTTGAATATAATTCTACAATTAACTTCTCCTGAAAAGGAACTTGAATATCCTGCCTTGCAGGTAGTCGCAATATCTTTCCTGTCAAATTCTTTTGGTCTACCAAAAGCCAGCCTGGAATAGGTCTTTGTTCAGTAATTTTGATAAGCTCAGTAATTTTTTTGGAAAATCCCCGTTTGTTTTTTACTCCTACCAGCTCATCTTCTTTCACTAAATAAGATGGTATATCTACTTTAGCTCCATTTATTAAAATATGCCCATGGCATACAAACTGTCGAGCTTGTGCAAGAGATATTGCAAATCCCAATTTAAAAATTACATTATCTAATCTTCGCTCTAAAAATTGTAAAAGCAATTCTCCGGTCACACCTTTTTTTCTCTGTGCATGTCCAAAATAAGATCTAAACTGCTTTTCTAAAAGGCCATAGCTGCGTTTCATCTTTTGTTTTTCTCTAAGCTGAATGGCAGAATCAGAATGTCTTACTCTTCTCTGCCCATGTTCACCAGGACGATAGCTTCTCCTTTCAATAGAGCATTTATCGACGTAACACCTCGTGCCTTTCAGAAAAAGCTTAGTTCCCTCTCTTCTGCATAATCTACATACGGCTTTAGTATATCTTGCCATTTCTTACTCCTTCTAATAACCTCAGTTATACTCTTCTTCTTTTAGGGGGACGACACCCATTATGAGGAACCGGAGTTATATCTTTAATAAATTTAACTCTAAGGCCTGCAGACTGAAGTGAACGCACAGCAGCTTCTCTGCCAGGTCCCGGGCCTTTTATATGAACTTCTATTTCTTGCAATCCATATCCTGCTACCTTCTTAACTACTTCTTTAGCTGCAATCTGAGCCGCAAATGGCGTAGATTTTCTTGAACCTTTAAAACCAACACTGCCACTGCTACACCAGGCAAGCGTATTGCCTTGCATATCTGTTATAGTAACAATAGTATTATTAAATGTAGCCTGTATGCAAGCTATGCCTTTTTGTACCTTTGTTATAATTTTCTTCCCTTTTTTCTTTTTAACCATGAAATTTTCCTCTTTAATGAGTACGTAACATAGAAAAAAATATTTTTAGATGTTCTAATTGAAATTTAAGTTTTATTTTCCTCTTTTTACCCCTACGGCAAATCTTGGGCGACCCTTTCTCGTTCTAGCGTTAGTATGCGTCCTCTGCCCTCTTACTGGAAGCTTCTTCTTATGACGAAGCCCTCTCCAGCAACCTATCTCCATCAATCTTCTTATATGCTGCGTAGCTTCTCTTTTTAAATCACCTTCTACCTTATACTCCTTTTGTATCACACCTGACAATTTAACAACTTGTTCATCGGTAAGATCTTTCACTTTTATATCTGGGATTATGTTGCATATATTCAAAATCTTATTCGATGTGGTTCGCCCAATTCCATATATATAGGTAAGAGCGATTTCAACTCTTTTGTTTTTTGGTAAATCAATACCTGCAATTCTTGCCATCAGCCTTGCCTCTGTTTATGTTTAGGGTTTGGACAAATTATCCTAATTGTATTTTTTCTCTTTATTATCTTACACTTATCGCAAATTTTTCTAACCGAAGCCCTTACTTTCATTTAATGAGCACATCACTTAGCGAGCGCCAGCGAAGCTAAGTGATAAGTGCGAATTATCCCCCCTTCTTTGTTTTCTTTGTGAAAATAAAGAAAACAAGGGGGGATACCTGCCGGCAGGCAGGCAAGAGACCCCTCACCCGGCAACCCATAGCTCTCTTTCAAGTCGGCTGGGTGAGGGGTAAATTCAGCCATAGAACTTATGTTCACTCCCTTCGGTCGCTCCATAAGTTCTGTCTTCATTTACTTCATTCGATAAACAATTCTCCCTTTTGACAAATCATAGGGAGAAATCTGAAGTTTAACTTTATCTCCAGACAAAATTTTGATAAAGTTTAATCTGATTTTGCCTGAGATATGCGCAAGCACTCTATGTCCATTTTCTAACTCTACCCTAAACATAGTATTAGGTAACGTTTCTATTACAGTTCCTTCAACTTCAATTGGTTCTTCCTTCATTTCATAATATGGTCAATACTTCCGGGCCATTCTTCCCAATGCATACAGTATGCTCAAAATGACAAGAAAGTGATTTATCCGTAGTTACTGCTGTCCATTTATTTTTTAAAATTTTAACTTCCCAATTTCCAGCAGTAACCATTGGTTCCAAAGCTAATACCATTCCGGATCTCAAAATCGGGCCCCGAGAAGCTTTTCCAAAATTTGGTATCTGCGGTGGTTCATGTAACTTTAAACCTATACCGTGTCCTACAAATTGTCTTACTACAGAAAATCCTTCAGATTCTACCGTATTCTGAATAGCAAAAGATATATCATAAAGTCTATTGTTAGCTTCAGCTTTTTCTATTCCAATCTCAAGCGCTTCTTTAGTTACCTTTATTAGTTTTTTGGCCAACTTCGAAATATTCCCAATTCCTATTGTAATTGCCGCATCTCCAAAATAACCATCAAGTTCAACTCCTACATCTACACTCAATATGTCTCCATCTCTTAATGTTCGGTTATTCGTTGGTATGCCATGCACAACTTCCTCATTTATACTAGTGCAAATATTTGACGGAAAACCTTTACGTTCTTTAAATGCAGACCTTGCTCCTTTTTTCAATATAAATTCCGCTATACACCTATCCAGCTCCAGAGTAGTAACTCCAGCTTTAGCAATATCTCTTATTTTATCTATACCTAAAGCAACTATTTTACACGCTTGTCTAATTTTTTCAATTTGTCTGTCTGACTTTATATCAATATACACGTGAAATTCGTATTTATTTGTGAGCTGAGTAATAAAGAAAGCTTTTTGTAAACTTCTTCTGCATCTTTATCTGCATCTACTTGTTTTAATTTATTTTTCTTTGAATAATAATTCAAAAGCGGTAATGCATTCTTCAAATAGATATTGAGACGTTTCTTAATAGTTTCTTCCTTATCATCAGAACGCTGATAAAGCAGCCCATTACATTTATCGCATATTCCTTCTTTTTTAGGTGGCATATTTTCTAAGTGGTAATTAGCCCCGCATACGCTGCATACTTTTCTTCTGGATAGTCTTCGAATACTTGTATCTTGTGAAGTTTTGAAATAAAAACAATAGTCTATTTTCTTATTTAAACTGTCCAACTTAACATCTAACTGTTTAGCTTGGGCTTCATTGCGAGGAAAGCCATCTAAAATAAAACCCTTCTTTGCATCGTCCCCCTTTAACCTTTCAGTAACAATTGCAACAACTATTTCATCTGGAACTAATTTCCCTGTGTCCATAATTTTTTTTGCTCGAAGGCCTTCAAGAGTCTGCTGTTTTACTGCTTCCCTTAATATATTTCCAGTTGAAATATGTGGTATTCCAAATTTTCCGGATAAAATTTCAGCCTGTGTCCCTTTCCCAGCGCCAGGAGGACCAAGTAATATTAAATTCATAAATTATGTATTCTGTGTTCGGTTGTCAGTTGTCGGTTGTCGGTTGTCGGTTGTCGGTGTTCGCAAACCGATAACCGCAAACCGATAACCGAATTTGATTAGCGTCGGCCCCTTACTCTTCCTTTCTTCATAAATCCTTCATAATGTCTCATAAGTAGTTGAGATTCAATTTGTCTCATAGTATCTAATAGAACTCCGACTACTATTAATAGTGCAGTGCCTCCGAAAAAACTTGCAACGAGAAAAGGTATATTAAGCCATGCTCCGAACAAATCAGGAAATACTGCAATTATACATAAAAATATTGCGCCAGGAAGTGTAATTCTGGTCAGAATAAAATCGAAATATTCAGAAGTTGGCTTGCCTGATCTTACCCCTGGGATAAAACCTCCATACTTTTTCATATTTTCTGCTACTTCCGTTGGATTAAAAACAATAGCAGTATAAAAATAACAGAAAAAAATAATCAGACTAGAATATATAATGATATAAATTATCCCGCCTCTCATTAAGGAATCGGCAATAGCTTGCATAGCCGGATTTGGAATGAGCCCGGCTATTGTAGCTGGAAATAGAATTATTGATTGAGCAAATATAATAGGAATTACACCAGCTTGATTTACGCGTAGGGGGATATACGTACTCTGTCCTCCGTAAACTTTTCTTCCTACAATTCTTTTAGCGTACTGGACAGGTATTCTACGTTGCCCCTGAGTAATCACTACTACGGCAACTATCACAGCTATCATAACAACACTCAAAAAAACTAATGTAGGCGGGCCCA
Organism: uncultured Planctomycetia bacterium; assembly: GCA_964404995.1. GTDB lineage: Bacteria > Omnitrophota > Gorgyraeia > M55B152 > CAYOMG01 > CAYOMG01. The sequence goes on from CAYOMG010000020.1 coordinate 10,402, forward strand.
TCTGACGTGCTGCTGGATCAAAAGGAGAAAGCAAACCGAAAAGTTGAAATCCTGCTGCTGGCAGACGAGAGATAATACCAGAAGTTATAATCAAAGATATTCCATTCCCAATGCCTTTTTCTGTAATCTGTTCACCCAACCACATTATAAAAATTGTGCCTGTGGTAAGAGTAATCATCGTTAAAAGCCTAAAACTCCAGCCAGGAAAAGGCACTATTACCAATCCTTGAAAATGAGCTGGATTTTCTAACCAAAGACTTATAAAAAAAGACTGGATTAAACTTAAGGCAACAGTTCCATAACGAGTATATTGCGTAATTTTGCTTCTTCCAGCTTCTCCCTCTTTAGCCAGTTTCTCTAATTGTGGAATTACTGCAGTGAGTAGCTGCATAATTATAGAAGCTGATATATAAGGCATAATTCCTAAAGCAAATATGGTGAGTCTCTCTATTGCACCGCCACTAAACATATTCATAATCCCAAAAAGAGTAGGACCTTGAACTCTGACAATTCTAGCAAAAAATTCTGCCAGGGCTCTACCATCAATTCCTGGCGTTGGTATAAATGATCCTATTCTAAAAACTGCAATAATTGTTAATGTAAAAATTATCTTTTTACGTAAGTCAGGAATCTTGAATGCATTAACTAAAGCCTGAAACACTTCTCACCTCGCTTTCAGTTTGTCAGGATGTTTAAAATTATATCTACGTTGAATAACAGTCTTTTTTATGGGTTTTGGAATTAACTCTATCTTTCCGCCGGCTTTTTCTATTTTCTCTATGGCAGTTTTCGAAAATTTATTTGATTTAACAACAAGTGGCTTATCAATACTTCCTTCACCCAGAATTTTAACAGATAAGTTTTTAGATTTTATAATTCTATGTTCCTTTAGAATTTTTGGAGTTATTATAGAATTCGAAGGAAATTTATTTAATTTATCTATATTTACGATTTTGTATTGTTCGGAAAATCTATTGACAAAACCTCTTTTTGGCAAATGTCTTATAAGCGGTATTTGTCCTCCTTCAAAACCAGGTTTCGCTCCACTGCCTGCACGAGCTTTTTGTCCTTTATGACCCCTACCGCAAGTTTTACCTAAACCACTTCCAGGGCCTCGTCCAACCCTTTTTTTCTTTTTTTGCTTTTTATACGGTTTAAATTGATGTAATTGCATCTTTTTACTGTGAGATAATGTAAAAAATACGGAAAATATTTTACATTATCTTTTAAATTGTGAGAATGCTTTAAAGGTAGCCTTCACCACATTTAAATGATTATTTGACCCAATGGACTTAGTAACTATATCTTTTATGCCACAAGCTTCGAAAATAGCACGCATAGGACCTCCAGCAATTACTCCAGTTCCTTTAGTTGAGGGCTTTAATAAAATTGTTGAAGCTCCAAAATGTCCAATTACTTTATGGGGGATGGTCGAATCCCGCATTTGAACTTTTGTCGTATTTCTTTTTGCATAATTTATACCTTTCCTTATAGCCTCTGGCACTTCCTTAGCCTTACCAAAACCATAGCCCACAGACCCTTGCGAATCTCCAACAACCACCAGTGCACTAAAAGAGAACCTTCTGCCTCCTTTAACTACCTTAGCAATTCTCTTTATACTTACAACTTTCTCAATTATTTTTTCCTCCTGGGCAATCTCTTTTTGCTGTGTACTTACATCCTGTTTTTTTTGTTTCATTTAATAAGCACATAACTTAGAGAGTGATAGCGAAGCTAAGTTATAAGTGCGAGTTAACCCC
>CAYOMG010000021.1:0-12092 GCA_964404995.1 uncultured Planctomycetia bacterium
CTTCGGTGCGAACTTGTATGGGTCGGATTTATCCGACCCGCGGCAACGGGCACCATAAATGTCGCTCCTACAACTTAGATTTAACCATAGATTCATTACGAAAGGTAAGAGTAGGTTTATTCATTCCTGCCTATCTCAGAGATAAAGAAGTAATAATTAGGCAAAATCTCAATGCTATTGAACAAAAGTTTGATGAAGTTATAATAAATAGACTTACTAATTTAAGACTGGGTGATAGATATATAGGTTTGGAGGCGTTAGCCAGAGAAACAGAAGCACTCATCAGAGGAGCCAATCCTATGATGATACTTGAGGAGATTTTACAGGTAAACCTTTTTAATTCAGAACATCCAGGAAAATTAAATAACGAAGAATGGCAAGAAATAGCTGATGAAATTAGTTTTTTCTTTGATATAACCAGTGAATTCACAGACAGAGAAACTAAGTATCTTGGTAGGATAAGAAGAAAATTAATTTCGGTAGCTCCTGGTGAATCTGAAATGACAAGTGGTCACAGTCATAGACCCTATTTATATACAGGGCTAGCTCCATGTATAGCAGTGATTTTGTATGATAAAAATACACAACTTGGTATACTTATGCATTTTAAAAGAGACCAGATGAATATTGAATCAGAATTAGAAAATTCCCTGCAGGAGTTAGAAAGAAATGAAGTTAATATTAATGATTTATATGTAGAAATGATTGGAGGTTCGATATGGACTACAAACCATCGAGAAGAAATTAGATTTATTATCAGAGTATATAAGGCGATCAAAAATCAAAAAAATATAACACTCGCTAAGAAAGATATTTTAGGTCTTAGAAGAGACAGGTTAATAGCCTTAGATACCCGTAACGGTGTAATTTATACTGTCTCAAGAGATAGGAAAACTCCATGAAGTATTATAAGCTAAAAATTAGTGGTTTAGTTTTTTTGATGCTAATAAGTTCGGTTTTGGTCTGTCCCGCATCTTATTTAAAAGTAAGTCCCGTTAGGGATAGGACACCTTTAGGCGACCGTAAATTGGATTTTTTCTGTTATTTTATCTCTAATGGGGTAAGTATATCTTTCCAGAAATTTGTTCTTTCCTCTATTTTTCAAGATTCCGTTGCCCGAAGGGTAAGGACACCAGCAGATGTAGTTTTAACTCCCGAGAGATTCCGTTCCGAATATAACACTGGCATTTTCGAAGGAATGGTTGACCATATTATTGTCACTGATTTGACGGGGAAGATAGTTTACGTTAATAGCGCATTAATTGAATGCTATGGTGTAAGTGAGGAAGATTTAATCGGAAAAACTTTAGCCAAGATTATCGGAGAGGATAAGTTCGAAGAATTTGTTACAGCAGTACAAGATGTTCTTAAGGGGAGACCATTTAATAGATATATTGAGTATGGGATTAGACATGATAGCGAAATAGAAATCTGGTTAGAGGCCAAATTTTCTATCCTGAAGGATTCTGAAGGTAGCCCAATAGGAGTAACTGTTGTTTCCAGAGATATTACCCAACTCAGAGACTTATCTACGAGGGACCCTTTAACCGGAACGTATAATCGCCGATATTTTGATGAGGCATTGACAAAAGCGATAGCCTGGGCTTAACGCGATAAAGACCCGGTTTCCTTATTAATAATAGATGTAGATAACCTTAAAATAATTAATGACACCCATGGACATATTGTAGGTGATAAAATTTTAAAGGAAGTTGCTAGAATTATGGGAGGGGAGATAAGAGTAGTAGATACCTTGGCCCGTTATGGCGGTGATGAGTTTGCTGTGATTTTACCTAATGCAAATTCTGAAGGTGCACTAATAGTAGCAGAGAGAATTAGAAGAGCAGTAGAAGAAATAACAATTGAAGGAATATATAATGTTACAGTAAGTATTGGAGTGGATACTTATGTTCCTACTGATTCCACTTCTCCTACTGATTTAGTTAATAATGCAGATTTAGCTATGTATGCTTCTAAAGAAAATGGCAGAAATCGTGTTACTGTTTTCAGTGAGGAACTTATCGGAAATGAATAAAATCAAGAAACTTCGGTCTGGCTTCGCCAGACCTCAGGACTATTGCCGAACCCTCGCGGTAGCACTTACAAGAAACCAATGGAGCAACGAAAGCCAAATGATAAACGATATACTTTACTAAACGGGCAAGATAATTTGTTATATCTTACGACATTGTAAAAAATTAATAAGATATATAACTGCAACCCCCCCCGGGGGGGATTAATTAGAAGGTCTGTAAGCACAAATTTCAACAGACGAAAGACAAAAAAAGAGCTTGCCTGGGGTGATTTTGAATTGATATTAGATGTTTTGCTTTATGGATGATAATATTATTTATTATCTGGAACTCAACAGATGATTAAGTTTTATAATGGAGGATAAATGATGGGGGTTAGACTTAAGATCGAGTTCTGTGTGGCGAGTTTGATACTTTTGATAATGCCCACATTTATTTTTTCCTTTGATTATGGCTATCGCAGGATACGAGGAGAGCCGATGATTCCTCAGAACCTAATTAGAATGTATACTGATGCAGGAGAAGTTGCCCGACAAATGGCACAGAGTTTTGATACTGAATGGGGGGAACATATAAATAATACTAACCGTATGATTGAAGAAGGAGTATATAATATAGCTAATAAAGGTAAAGTGAGCATCTGGGGTGGTGTAAATCATCTAAAATATTTAGCACAGAATTTTAGAAGTGTAACTCTTCAGAATTTGGACTATCCAAGTCTTATATTGGCTAAAGAAAATCTACCGGAAGAATTACAAACTAAAGTTAATGTTAAAGAGATGGATATTACTTCTATAGTAGCTCCGTTTGTCACCGGAGTAGAGAAGATAATTAGTGAAAGTGCCACTGCTTGGGAGGCTATTCAAAAAATTATAACTTTAATGAATGAGAGCCAGATGCCTGAATGGAATATCCCTGATGAAGAGAAATCAGATTATATAGTATTTTCCTTAGTCTTGAGCCAACTTATGGTGCACGAATTTGAATATGTTAAAAAGCTCTTAATAGATAAATTCACTTTCATCGAAGTAGTTAGTTTTTTTGTAACTTCTGACTGGGAAAATGCTAAAACGAGTCTCAAGGAAAGGGTAATTAATTCAATGATTGACAAATTGGCAGAATCTATTAGATCTAATGGTCGAATTTACCTTGCTGATACTGTTGTTAAAAAATTCGTTAGGTTTGATCAACAGGGCGAAATTGAGGTGTATAAGGAAGAAATGAAGTTTTCAGTAGAACATCTCAGGGAATTATTGAATAATAGATTTAGTATTTATCAAGAAAGTAGCTGGCTTTGGAAAATGGAACCCCCTCAGGTAAGAGGAAAGGGAGGTATCTTTTTTCAGGTAGAGGCTTTAATTCTTGGTCTTCCTTAAGTTAGGTAGTTACTGATTGTGGATGTTGAATATTTTGTATTTAAATAGGGACAACAGGTTCATTATTAGATTAAAGAGAACATTCCCCAAAATTTAAGACTGCTTTTTGATAACTATATAAAAATATATAAGTTAAACAAATATGAAAGTATTCCCACTATATCCGGATATTATTTAAAAATTAGGGAAACTCCACTTAGATTAAAAACTTGACAAATTTTACAAAGTATGGCATACTTATAATAGAGAGTAAAAGATAGGTTAAAATAAGCTAATAAGTTTAACAAAACTTTAACTTCTTGAAAAGGGCAATTCGCCTCTGCTAAAAAAGCACAGGCGGAGCGCAAAGCCACGGGACGAAAATTGGTTAAATAGTTAAATAGTTAAATTATGAAAATTATTTAACCAATATTCAATTAACTATTTAACCAATAAGTTAGCCGGGTTGCCGAAGGTGACTCGGCTTTTCTTTTAGTAGTATGTAGAGAGTAATAAAGTAGTAAGTACAAAACAAAAAACGAAGTCCTTGCCGAACCTTTGCGTAAGATACACAAACAACAAAAATATACAATTATAAATTAAATTTACACATTACTAATGAGTAACGGGCAAGAAGCAAGACTGCACATTAGAACTGCTCCGAAGTCCTTGGGGGAACTGTTTACCACACTAAGCGTGGCAGGCAGGTATGATTTTTATACTTTCCTGGACCCCAAGAAAATGAACCCGTCCCATTTTGCTTGTCCCATTTTGCTTAGTTCTTTATGTTATACTGAAAACACATATTCCAAACATTGAGAATCCAGTAATAGAAGACAATGATTGGCCAAAGATTGCTGACGAGATTCGTTTCTTCTTTGACCTGCCTTCTGACATTCCCAGAAGACCTAAAATCTGGCAAGTAGATATTATAGATCAGAGTAAGATTGTTGATGAATTGGTAAACGGTTTTGCAATAACAAACGGAGAATCAGATAAATATTTCATATTGGCTAAAAATATATCGCATTGTATTACTTTGACTTTCTACAACAAATCTTCTCAAACCGGTGGTATGGCTTACATGGTTTGGGCTCCCCAGTTTGCACAAGATGCAGAAAGATTGAATATTAGTAGAATAGATGATATTTTAGCCCAATTTGAGCAAGCAGGTGTTAATTTGGCAAGCTTGGATGTACAGATGTTCGGGGGGAAGATTTTAGGTGAGGAAAATGCCGACCAAATCGTCTTTATAAATAAGATCTACCAGGCATTGATAGAAAGAAACATCAAAGTTAAATTTAGAGATATTTTAGGCTACGATATGAGGCATATAGCAATAGATACAAAAACTGGTGAGATATATGATTTAGTTATATAAAAGGAAAGATTTTGAGATTAATTTATTATACAGAAAATATAATAGATTTACTTCAACAGACGAAAGACAAAAAAGAGCTTGCTTGGGGTAATGTGAATTGATATTAGATGCTTTACTTCATAGTTGATATTTAGATGCTGAATAATTGGAATAATAAAGTATTACTAAAAGGTAGGTTAAAATGATAGTCAAAAAATATTTATTAATTTTGAGTATAATTTATACTTTACTTCTATTTAATGTAAATGATATTTATTATTTAAATGTTTCGCCAAATCTAATAGCTAATAGTATAACTGGGTTTCGACTTGTACGAACATTCCAGCCCAGATTTTTTCCTGTACCTTCTGCTGAATTATTTCCACTTGAGGAGTTTAGAAAGATGTTAGTTACAGAGGGGATAGAGGTTAAATTTAATATCAAAAGCGAAATCACAGAAGACAAAATACATTTAGTACTGTATAATAAAGATATTATGCTAGCTGAAATTAAATTAAACAAGAAAAATTCACTTGTATTTGTTGTGAAAGAATCCCCACCCGAATTGCCAGAAGAACTCCAACAAATTTTAATTAATGAAAATACAAAAATAATATATGAAATAGCTTCTTACATGCCTAAACATCAACAAAATCTAGAAATATCTGAAGAGTTGGCTAATGATCCTGTTGCTAGAATGCGTCGATATGGCACTCCATTTATGAGGGTGAGATATGAAAATTTAAATTGGTTTCCTAAGATAGAATACTTTTTGATTAGAGGGTTTTATCAGAGAAGAGGCATTGGTGCCAAGTGGTATCAAGAGCATATTGAGCCCTATTTAAAGGAGAGTGGCTTCAGTGTTGTTACTGTTTTAGGCAGTTGCATGGAATCACTTGGAGTAAGAACATTTTGGCAAGAAATGGGTTTTTCAAAACCAATAATCCTCAACGATTTATGTGGTGAAAGTGAAGAAATTCAGGAATTTATAGTATTTAAAGAAATCCAAGAATAAATGAAGAATAACATTATTAGACAAAAAGCTATTGCAATATTTCAGTTTATCTTAGTATTTTTATTAACTTTTAGTGGTATAGATTCTGCAGATAATCCTATATCTTCATCTAATTTTTCCTTATCATCCAGACTAGTAAGGACGGGAGAAGAACAATTAACTCCAACATATCATAAAGAAAAAATAGTTATCTACCGTGATGGACAAACTCAGGAAGGTAATATTCGTGTTGATACTCTACCAGATGGAGAATTGCGTATACAAATCATTGAACCCAGCAAAGTTGTTGGTGCCAAAATAAGATATGAACATAGCTTTAAAAATGCTAACGATTATATGGAGATTCTTCTGACTTTGGGTACTTTGAAACAATACAACGCTTGAGAAATTACCCTTATTATAAATGATTGGACCCCAGACCTTTAAAACCGTGAAGATCGCAATCTTTTAAGAATTTTAAAACTTTTTTGCGATAAGATTATAATTACAGGTTACAATAATAACCAACCATTAAACATTCGTCCACCCAAACAATATAGTAAGGTTAATATAATAGAAAGAACTCCTATTGAGAAAATTCTCTATATCCAAAATAGATTTCAACATATGGCAGAAGCAGAGGTTGCAGAGACCCTAACGGATCCACACGCTACTTCTGCCCAGCTCAGGGTTGAAGAAATTGCAGATGCTCATTGGAAAGTGGAACTTCCAAGAGGCACAAGAGGAAAAAATATTGTTTTAATTCATTCTACAGAAAATGCTCAGAATTTTATTAAAGGTCTTCTTGCAATTCTTGCTCTAAGACAAAACCAAGTTGAATCTGTTTTTTTAATTAATACATATCAAGGTTACAGTCGACAAGATAGAGCATTTGAACCCGGTCAGGGTGTATCTGCTAATATAATGTTACAGGTTTTTAATCGCTTTCTTAGTAATAATTTAGCCGTTAGTCTTCATTATGGAGATACAACCCGTATGATTTCTCTACCTGAAGAAAACCGTGTTATCCGTGATGAAGAGGGGAGATGGATTAATGATTTACTTCCAAGAAAAGTATTTAATCTTAATGGGGTTGTGTCATTGTCAGAAAAAATAGTTGACAAAATTATAGAAGATTTGAAGTATTTAACAGGAGATTATCCATCGGCAATAGAGGAGTTTTTAAAACATCCCATAGTTATAATTTCACCAGATGATGGTGGATTTAAACCTGCTAAAGAAGCTGCAAGAGTATTAAAAAAATATATCAGTAGGAAATATGGTATAGCTGAGGAAGATATAAACATATTGGTAGGCTATTTAGAGAAAAAAAGAGTATCTCCTGGAGAAATTACTATTGAAGAAGGCTCAGGGATTTTAACCGAGGTCGACGGGGAAACAAGGCCTCTGGAAATTCCCACCACTCTTGATGATTGCTGGATTATACTTTTAGATGATGAAATTTCAACTGGTGACACAATCTTACGTGGGGTATGGTATTTGGTGGAGGAGTTAGGAGCTGATTGGAGTAAGATTTATACCGGAGGTGTCCACGGAAAGTTTGTTGAAGGTTTGGAGCGGTTTGAAATAGGATGGATAGACAAAGATAATATGCTTATGGCACCCCAGTTCCTATTGGTCACTAACTCATATCCTCTAAGATTTGACATAACTCCATACCCAAATATTAAAACAATGTCTATACAAAGATTAATCACATTTGCCATTAAGAAGATTTTAGGTAAGCGTGTTACTATAGAAGGACTTTAGTAATAACCTTATCCTGCCCAGGAGCAGGAAGAGGAATATTATGAGATTGACAAACACGAAAAATTATCAAGTATTAATTAAATATCTCGTCTTTTTTATTTTTCTTTTTTGCTTTATAAAAGGAATTACACAGAGTTTACATCCTGAAATTAATTTCAGACCATCTTTGAGAAATAATAAATCTCTCAAATTCGTACAAGAGGAACCTGTTTTATCTGAAGATTCTATCCATCGTCTGGTGAGAGGGAACAGAAGCGTGGGATATGCTGTATGGAAGCCCTTAGATTCAGAGTTTATCTCACATTTAATCGGACAGATAGAAGAACAAGAAATTATATCTGATGTATTACTTGAAGAACTTATAGGTAAGTTTACAATGCTAGGGAACCCAGTGATCAATAAGAGCACATTAAAGGTAGGGCTTGTGTTAGAGACAATGAGATTAATGATGGAAGAGACAGGTTTAGATAAGTTAGATTTGGCTGATTGGTTTAAGAATTACAGAGAGCTTCTGCTTAGCTTATACTCCGATATTACCACTGAGTTAGCCTTGTTGCATTTAGCTGTAATTGAAAAAGCGACTGGAGAGCTTAGAGAAACATATCTAGATACCTATAGAGCAATTGAAAATTTTGTTAGGCGATTGTATGTAATTGATATTTTCCAACGCACAGGTCTTTTGGAGACGGAAGGCAAAAATTTAACTACACTTGAGGATGAAGTTCTTAATGATATTTTAGATGTCCTAACTTTTAAACCGATAAGACAAGAAGTAATAGATGCAGGAATTATACCCGGAGCACCAGGATTATATACCATGGGTGAGACAACTCCTGAGATATATGAAGACTTTAAAAATAGATGGCTTCTGCATGAATTAATTGAATTTGAATTAGAAGCATTCACAAGAAGATATGTGCGAGAGCATGAATCGGTATCCGAGATCACACAGATAGAGATTGAAGTTTATGAAATGAGTATTAGAGAAATAGACGACAAATTAAAAACATATGGATATGAAGAATTTCTTGAATTTATGACAGAGTCACAGAAACGGACTGCTTTAATCGAGAAAAGAATAACCTATTTTTTAAATTCTTCTGAGTATGTTGCTAACTTTATCAAAGACAATCTGGGAAATATTCAGCGTTATGCACGATTCGTGTTCGACTGGCAACCGACTGGATTTGATACTTCATTATTAGATTACCTTACCGTTTCTGAAGCCGAGGATGTAGTAAGGTCAGTGATAAAGACTTATCTCCTTAATAAAATTAAGCTTGTCGCTCCATCTGGAGAAATTGATCTGCAAGCTAAATCAGTCCGAGAAATGGTTAAATATAATTTTCATTATTACATTAATAAAAATAATAACAGGATTGCTGCCTTAGATTTAACGCAAACATTTAAAGAATTCGAACAGTTAGATGAGACAATGCGTATACCTGGTCCGTTACCAGCTCAGACAGAAGAAAAATGGAAGCAATATCGACTTCAACATTTATTTAAAAAGGTGATTACATCTGGTGTTTTTGATCTTTCTCTTAAAGCACTGCAAGAAGAATTTAGAAGTTCGATTACTTTTGGTTTAGAAGAAATCAGCAGGGCAGGGCAATTACCTATAATAATAAATTCTTTTTATAAATTCTATAAAGAAAATATTAGCGGAAATCCTGCGGTAAGATTTATTTTCCAATGTGACAACCATGCCCAGATTTTGTATGTGCTTGGTGTAGCAGAACTTATTTTAAGGTTTAATCCCAATGCCCAGGTAGTAATTATTCCAAAGGCAATTCCAGTAGGAGATGATGTAGCATATCAAGATTTGATTGATATATTGGAAACCGATAAAGTGAGCGTCTATCCATTATTTCAGGAGTTAAGACATAACTGGGGTGAAAGATTCATAACGATTAAAAGTGGCTCACAGATTCAAGGGGAGGATTTTCGTCAGATGTCTGATGAATCGTTAAAATTTTTTACTAATTTAGAATATAAGGGCAGAAAATTCGATAGAATTGTGGTAGTAAATGTTGGTAATGCTCATTTATTTACTCAGCTATCCACAAAATTAACTCCACCTTTGTCGGAGAAAATAGACTTTTATTTTATCTATCGAGTCAAAAATCCATCATCCGAGGCTGTAACCGGAATAAGTATGAAAGACCGACCTCTTATATTTGCCTATGTTAAGCTAGGAAGTAGGGATGAAAAAGGAAACATCCTGGGCTTAGGTTCTCCTGTAGTTATGGTTACCGATCCCAGAACTGATGAATTAATTAATGTGGTCGCTTATACTATATTAGAGCACGCTAAGAAGAATAGAGAACAACCCTATGACTATATTATTCTTGAACCCTATGAATAAGCAAGAGCTCTGTCAAGAAAAATCGCATGTGTATCCTAAGATATAATTTCCTATGCAATAAATGGAAAATTACGATTTTATTTTATAATAAAGTTTACCACTCCTCGTAACTAATACAAATTATCCACAGGATAGGCACAAATCAACGTAACCCCAATAATTACAAAGAGAAATGAACTTATCTTGAGTTGTGCGAAGTTAACATAAGATATATTATACGAAGTTGCGAGGGGAGAAGAAAAATATCAAGCTTCCCCCGGGGTGAAGGTGGATTGTTTTCTAATCACATAATGTCCACCATGAAACTTAATTGTCTTTCCATTGACAAAAGCATCAATTACTTTACGACGGGCACTCCTGATAATCCGTGAGAAAGTCTGTTGGGATATGTGCATTTCTTTAGCAGCAGCGATTTGTTTTAAACCTATGTAGTCAGTTAGGCGTAAAGTTTCAAATTCATCCATTGTAACATCAATCTCATCAGGTCTTCCAGGTTTTCCCCGAGGACTAAAATGTCTAATGTCAGGATATGCCTGGACAAATCTATGTTTTTTATGTCTTCCTCGTGGCTTCATATAATTACCTTCTATTTATTTTGAGTATTCACTCATAATTTCTATCTATTTATTACGGGTATTTACTCATATATGGTATTACAGATAGAATTAGCAGTCAAGCAAAATCGCTTCGTTCAGGCAGGCTCTACTTTATTATTACATACTTGGATATCTGGAAGGCTTTTTGGAAGGTTTAAATATTTGTTTTTTAGACTGTTTCTCTTTCAGTTTTAATTTAACTTGCGCTTTCTCCCCTGCCCTTTTCATCCATTTTTCCATTGACATAATCAGTTACTTGACTGCTTAATTTAGAAGAGCCATTAGTAAACTCTATACCATTGATGTAGATTTCATTGCTTTCAGTAATTCTCTTTTCCCAAATAAGTCTGCCTTTAAACATTAAAGAACCCTTACTATTTAAAACGAAATAAAGAATGATACTTGAATCAAAGTCCAGCCGGATAAATGTCCGGATCCGAACTCCACCTCCACCAATGTCTTCAATTTTACCGCAGCTCAATCGATTATTTGAAATGAATTGAGCAGGGATATCTGTTTTTAAGCGAGAGTATCTTCTTTCTAAGTATTCATCCATTTTAAATCCCTATCCTTTCTATAGTTCTGTAATAAAAAACCGGGCAATGGCATTTTCGTTCACGCCACGAGCCCGGTTTTTTTGGTTAAATTACAACTTAAAACCGACTAAACTTAACTATTTAACTAACTTAAGTCTCGTGGCTTTGCTTTTCTCCTCCCTAATTTAATTATACCTTAAAATAACAAGTTTTGTCAAGTTTTTTTTTAACTTTTTTAATTATGTTAATTAAATAGCAAAAATACCTCCAACCATAAAAAAGTTTTCTGTTAAATTGAGCTAAATTGCTCTTGCAGGAGCACCCAGAATAGAAATTAATAATGCAAGTATAATTATCTGGATAAGCCATCCAATTATACAAACTCCTACAGCACGGCCTGTAGTTTTATAATCAAGAGCTTGCCTTACCGCAATTACCATTGCAATAAACATCCAAATTGAAGCTCCAAAAAATACAATCCCTGTAAGTCCCGGTATAATACCAAATACTCTAATTAATCCAGGGGAAGTTGAAAACCCAATGGTTCGCAATGTTTCACCCAAATCTGATTTAGTCTCTGGAGTAGGGAGTATTTTTGTACCAATAAAATATGTAAGATATGCCCATATAAACCAACTTATAAGGGCTGCAATTGTTCCCATTAAAATACCCAAAATCCCTCCTACAGTTACAGTTCCTATGCCTGCAGCTATACTTGAGAGAATAACAACTCCCATAGCTTGACCCATAGCGGTTTTATCAGCTTCAACTTCTTCATAAAGATTAGGGTCTAACTTGGCAGCTTTAATAATACGAGTTTTAAAATCAGCCATCTCCTCCTCCTTTAATAAGTCCGCTTTAGGCGGATGGATTTCCACCAACGGCGGATCAGCTCTAGTCTGAGAATTCGCCTAAGGCAAAGAACTCATCTTTTAAACCCTACCATTGATTCAGTAATAAAGTAAGTTCAGCCGGCCGACTTATGTTTCCGTCTATGCTAAAAATCAGCTCCGGTAAGACCCACTGAAAATGAAACTCTCCTCTGGTGACTTTGCCAAATTAATTCAGTACTATGTTAAA